>JAPJNB010000116.1 GCA_026461385.1 Akkermansiaceae bacterium | reverse complement strand
TGGTTCGGCACTTTTATTTTAAGCTGCTCCACGTAACGGCCAAATTCCTCGCGCTCGAGGCGACGCCGCACGAAGCCGCGGGTCGAAAGACGGTCGAGATTCGGCAGGCCGAAATTTTCGCGGACTGAATGCCCCAGCACCAGCCCCTGCAGTTTGCGGTCTTCGGTCAGCAAGCCGATGCCTGCTGCAATCGCATCCTGCGGCGAGCGAATCGCTAAGACATTGCCATCGAGTCGGATCTCGCCCGCCTCACGAGAGTCGGCTCCGAAGATGAGTCGCACCGTCTCCGTGCGACCCGCACCGACAAGTCCGGTGAGCGCAAGGATCTCACCGCGACGGACGCTGAATGAAACATCACGCACCGCTCGGCCTCGCCGCAGGCCGGAAACTTCAAGCCGTGGCGCGCCAACACTCACCGACCGCGTGGGGAATTCGTCCTTCAGCTCACGACCCACCATCAGCTCGATCATCTCGTTGCGCGTGATCTGCGAGGTAGATCTCTCACCCACATTCTTGCCGTCGCGAAGTACGACCACACGGTCGGTGATGGTGAAGATTTCATCAAGCCGATGGCTGATGTAGATAATTCCGATGCCGTGGCTCTTCAGGTCGCGGATGATTTCAAATAGCCGCTCCACTTCATGCGAAGTCAGCGCCGCACTCGGCTCATCCATGACAATGATGCGTGCATCGAATGCGAGCGCCTTGGCGATTTCGACCAACTGCTGCTGCGCCGTGGTAAGCCGGCGACACGGAACCTTGAGATCTATCTGCACTCCGAGGCGCTTGAACAGCGCAGCCGCGCGTTCGTACTCCATTCTCTTCGCCACAAATCCGGCTCGTGTCACTTCCTGACCGAGAAAGATATTTTCCACCGCAGTGAGACCAGGGACGAGATTGAATTCCTGATAAATTACCGCCACGCCCGCGCTACGCGAATCCTGTGGCGAATGAAACGGGTTCTCGCAACTGTCAATCGTGATCGTGCCCTCGTCCGCTTGATGCGCGCCGCCGAGGACTTTCATCAATGTGCTCTTTCCAGCACCATTTTCGCCGAGCAGTGCGAGCACTTCGCCCGCGCGCAGTGTGAGGTCCACGCCGCGAAGCGCCTTCACGCCTGGGAAGGACTTCACAATGCCACGCATCGCAAGCAGCGGCGCGGCATCGCTCATAGGCCCATCGCAGTTTCGAGAGCCTTGCGCATCACCGCCGCGTCCGGGGTGATGCCGGTCCAATATTCCACGCCGACGATGCCTTGGTTCACAAGCATGCCGAGTCCGTCGATGGCGCGACATCCACGCGCAGAGGCATCGTCGAGGAACTTCGTGCGGACCGGACTAAAGACCACGTCGGCAACAACCATCCCGGGCTTGAGTGAAGTCAGGTCCAGCGCGAGTCTTGCTTCCGGAGCGTAAAGACCTATCGATGTGCCGTTGATGACGACGTCCGTGCCTGTAGACACCGCGTAGTCGCCGCTCCAGACGACGAGTTCGGCATCAAGCTTCAGCTTATCCCGCAGGAGTGCGACGAGTTCCGCGCCACGCACTTCGGAGCGGTTCACAATGGTAATCCGTTTCGTTCCCGCGAGACCAAGTTCAACGGCGATGGCACGCGCTGCACCGCCTGCACCGAAGAGCACTACGGATTTCCCTTTCGGATCGATCGCAGTCTCCAGCGATTTCAGAAAGCCTTTCCCATCTGTGTTTTCGCCAATGAACTTGTCACCACGCCGCACCACACAATTCACCGCGCCCATCAATGCAGCGGATTCGCCGAGGCCATCGAGGTGCGGGATAACGGTGACCTTGTGCGGTAGGCTACAATTGAAGCCACGAAAACCCATCGCCTTCGCCCCCCGCACGGCAGCGACGAGATTCTCCGGCGTAACCTCCATATTAACGTAGCGCCAGTGCAGGCCGTGGTGCGCAAACGCCGCTTCGATCATCGCGACGGTGGGATTGCCCGCCGAGCCCTGCGACATTGAACCGGTAAGTTCGTGGAGAAAGCTGCCTTCGGTCATGGTGTGGGTGCGTTACTTGAGTTCCGGGTCCTTCATCGCGTCCGCCTTGCGGTACAGACTCGTGGGGATGAGTATCTGCGGCGGCAGCGTCTCGCCAATCGAGTGGCGGATAATCGCATCAACGATCTGGACGCCCATCTTGTCTGGAAACTGAATTGGATCAGCGTAAATTTTTCCGTCTTTGATTGCCTGCTTGCCCTCTGGCTGGCCGTCGAAGCCAATGATGACGACTTGCTCTGTCTTGCCCGCTTTTTCGAGCGCCGCACGCGCGCCGAGAGCCGCGGGATCGTTGATAGCGAAGATACCGCGCAGATCCGAGTGCGCTTGCAAAGCATCCTCGGCAGCCCTGTAGCCCATGTCCTTGGCCGCGCCACTCTCCAACTCGGTGACGATGTCGATCTTCGCCTTGCCGCTCGCATTGTGCGCGTTGAGGACTTCCGTAAATCCCTTCACCCTAAGCTGGCAAGACTCTGCCTGCTTGAAATGCAACACGGCGATCTTGCCGCCGGCTTCGCCCAGCGCCTCGATCATTGCCTGCGCGCCCTCCTTGCCTCCTCCGTAGTTATCGGTCGCGATCTGCGTCACGATTTTCACGCCCGGCTCGTTGCAAGGGATGTCCACGGTGAAGACGGGGATGCCTGCCGCATTCGCATCCTGAATCACTGGAATGATTGACTTTGAATCACAAGGACTTAGCACGATCGCGCTGACCTTCTTCACGATGAAGTCTTTAATCTGGTTGCTCTGCTTCGCCACGTCCTTGTCGCCACTGACGACAATCGCTTCGAAGCCGCGCTTCTTTCCCTCAGCGACGATGTTGTCGCCGATGACTTTGAAAAACGGGTTGTCCAGCGTGAGCAACGAGACGCCGATAGTGCCCTTCGACTTTGTGTCGGGGGACTGAGTGGTGCTCGCAGGTTTGTCACAGCCCGCTAGGAGCGCAACGGCGCAGGTTAGGAGTGTGGCGAAGAGGCGTTTCATAATCAACGAGGGGAGTATTTGGGCTAGGATTAGAGTTTGCCGGTCTTCAGAAATTCATGTCGCACCGGAGCGATAACTCGATTGCCCGTGGTCGAAATAAATGTCACTTGGCCCGGCGCGAATTCGAGTGTCTTCACATTCTCGAAACCTGCGGGAATTTTCACCACCCCTTGGATGTAGTTGACCGCTGTCGGCTTGTCAGCACTGAGTGCGACGGTCGTGTCGACGCCTTCCTTGGTGAGAGAATTTTCTTTCGTGGAAGCAGCGAGGCCGTCGGCAAAAAAAGCGGTGACGTCTTCGAGGCCGAGGCAGTTGTTGCGTCCATTCCACGGGTGGCCGTGACGACCGTGATACTCCATCCAGAAAACAGTGCTGTTGAGCACCGCTGGATCCTTCATTGAAAACCACACGTATCCGGCATCCGGATAGGTCGCGGCTATCCACGCGGGGCAATTCGTTTTCTCCCAGGATTCGTTGGCGATCTGGACGAGGTCCGCATACCCGTAGCGACCGGGCAGGCGCGTCAGGTCGGCATCAGGCGCGTCCTTCCACGCGGCTGGAACCCTTGCCAGATCCTTCCACTTCGCTCCGGGCAGTAGCGCCTGATACTCGCGCTGCTTCGGATCGCTAAACAGCGACGGAGCGGTCATTCCAAACCGGAACGCGCTGGTTGCAATCCGCACGGCGCCTTCCTTTTCGGGCATCGCGAGCGTCGCGTGATGACCGAGAGGCACGCGCCCAGCGAAGCCCTCGATGGTGTTCCGCGAGTACACGACGTTCTGCCCGTCCACAAGCGAGAGTTCCTTAGTCACGCGCCCTTTGCGGACGTTCGTTTCGATACCAAGCGTGAGCGTCGTCACCTCGCCAGTTTTTTTCGTGCCGACGAAATGCCAAGCGTCGCCCACGATCTCGCCGTGCGGCGGATGCTTCTCGCCCGCGACTTCCTCGCCGTTTCCACCGAAGGGCAGGCAAAAGAAATCCCCACGCAGCGTCACGAGCACAGGCGCAGGCATCTTCGACGGCTTTTCGTCCTGCCAAGGGCTGACGTGGTAAGGGCGCACCGGCTGGGCACTATCGCGAAAAAAAGTCACAGGTGCCATGTTGCCACCGAGCTTGGTGACCGCAACTTCGACTTCCTTCGTGGACACGACGAAACTGGGCTGCGCATGAAAGGAGCGCAGCAGCGTTTCGTCTCCAGCGGCGGCCGTAGCAGTCGCGGCAATGAGCGGAAGGTTCATGAGGAGAATTCCGAGAGGCGAGCGTATGATGTAGGAGTTCACAGGGTAGTCACTAATGTATCTTCGCGACCCGTACCTAGGTAAAGAGATGCCAATACAGACAAACACAAAGTTGCCATTACAGATCGCCAAGTTGTAAGTATCCGCTTCACCATGAAAAATCAGCCGCGGCATCAGGCGATCTATCGCGAACTACTTTCCGAAATTCTTGCGGGCAAATATGACCACGTTCATCGACTGCCCAGTGATGCGCAGTTAGTGAAGCGATTCGGAGTTTCACGCCCAACCGTCGCGCGCGCCCTGCAGGATTTGAAATTACAAGGTATTCTGGAGCGCCGCGTCGGCTCCGGCACGTATCTGCGCAAGGACAAAGGGGAGAGCTCAAGCGTTCGCCAGTTGGGTCTGATCGTGCCGGGGTTGGGCAGTATCGAGATCTTCGAGGTCATCTGCGGCGAACTTGCTAGCCTCGCGCGCGTCCACAATCTCGGCATGCACTGGGGCGGCAGCACGCGCCCCAGATCCGGCGCCAGCATGAGCATCGAAGAAGCCGAGGAACTCTGCGAACGATTCATCGAGAAGGAAGTAAGCGGTGTATTCTTTGCCCCTTTTGAGCACACCACTGACAACGAAGCAGGCAACCAACGCATCACCGGACGTCTCAGTCACGCGGGCATTCCTGTGGTTCTGCTGGATCGGGACATCTGTCCCTTCCCCCAGCGCAGCAACTTCGATCTCGTGGGCATCGACAACTTTGCCGGCGGTTACCTCCTCGCCGAGCATTTGATCAAGCTCGGAACACGACGTCTTGCTTTCGTCACGCGCCCCCTCTCCGCCACCACTGCGGATGCACGCAAAGCCGGAGCCGTCGCAGCCATGCTAGCACACGCCCTCACAGTCCCCCGTGACTTCCTTCATGCGGGCGACCCTAGCGAGATAAAGTTCGTCCGTAAGCTCACGGCGGGCCGACCGCACGATGCCATCATCTGCACAAACGACCACACCGCCGCCCAACTTCTGCAAGCGCTCACCCGTCTCGACATCAAAATTCCACAAGACCTCCGTGTCGTTGGCTTCGACGACGTGCGTTTCGCAACGCTTCTTTCGGTACCGCTCACCACGATCCAGCAGCCTTGCCGCGACATCGCCCTCACCGCCTTCAACGCCATGCGCGAACGCATTGCCGACCCGACGCTTCCCTCCCGCAGCCTAATGCTCGCACCCAAACTGATCGTTCGCGAATCCTGCGGCGCGTATCTACCCCGATGAATTGAGGCGGGCCTAAATGGCTCCAAAAGGCTGGTCTCACCTGCTCGTTTCAGCGCTCCAGATCGGCTTGCCATCTAGCCACGTCGAGAGCACTTGCGTGGTTTTGAGATCGTCGAGCGGGCAGGCAAGGATGTCGCGGTCGAGGATGATGAAGTCGGCGCGCTTGCCGACTTCGAGTGAACCGAGTTCCTTATCTAGAAATAGAATCTTTGCGTTGTTAATCGTGTAGAGCTTAATTGCTTCCTCAC
>JAPJNB010000115.1 GCA_026461385.1 Akkermansiaceae bacterium | reverse complement strand
AGGCGATGAAGTCCTCCCGGCTGAGTTTTTGCCCAACCCAGATTGGCAGCATCATGTCCTGATAGTCCTCGGGCGAACCGAGGCCGTAGATGCAGGAGACGGAGGCAACCACGATCGTGTCTTGGCGGGTGAGCAAGGACCCCATGGTGCTGAGTCGGAGGCGCTCGATCTCGTCGTTGATGGCGGAATCTTTTTCGATGTAGGTGTCGCTGCGCGGGATGTAGGCTTCCGGCTGATAGTAGTCGAAGTAGGAGACAAAGTACTCGACGGCGTTGTGGGGGAAGAAATTTTTGAATTCCGAATAGAGCTGAGCGGCCAAGGTCTTGTTGTGGCTCATGATCAGCGTCGGCTTGCCTTGGGCCTCGATCAGATTGGCCATCGTGAAGGTTTTGCCAGAGCCCGTCACGCCGAGCAGCGTCTGATGGGGATTTCCCGCAGCCAGTGACTTCGAGAGCTTCGCAATCGCTTGGCCCTGATCTCCCTCAGGTTGGTAATCGCTGACAAGTTGAAACGGCATTTCTCCCGACACTTAAACCCGAGCGACCGGCAACCGCAAGGGCGAGGTGCGCGGAAATCAGGCGGCACGGAGGCATCCCCAGCCCACCTCAGAGGGCAGCTTTTGACTTATTTTTCAATAATAGAACAATAATTAAATCAATTCAATCCCAGTGCAATGCTCAGAAGAGGCGGTCATCTCCAGTGATTTTCGCGAGATGAATTTCGAATAATATAGCCGATTTGAGGGATAAAAATGAGTTGGATTCGATATTACGGGGCAAGGATAATCTGATTTCCCCTCCCGAATTCACGGGATTGACTTCGAATTTTTTGACATGAAATCATGAAATGGCGCATTATGATTGACTCATTGTGACTCAGTGTCTTGTAATCACCCCGTTCATACAAATCCATTTTCCCATGATTCCGCTGTTCCGCCGCAAAACTCCACTGAATCTTTCCTGCCAGTTGGGAGTTTCCATCACGCTCGCGCTGATCGCTCCGGCTTGGGCTGGCACGGAGCAGTTTTTCACGCCTCCTGAGGCTCCGTTCGCGGTGGATCTGCATGAGAACATCGTGGCGGTTCGGCTGCCCAGCGGCTCGGCCGACGGTGCCCAAGGGGCGATCGACTCGGCGCGCAAGGAGCATCCCGAAGCGCTTTTGTCGCTGGAGGCACAGGGGACGATCCAAATCGGAGCCAAGCCACTGCGGTTAGGCTCGCGCATGATGCTCAGGCTGTCCCCTACGGCGGGCGTCGCTGCTGCACCGGACTGCTCCGCAACGGCACTCGTCGAAATGGCCGATGCGGACACGGTTTCCGTTACGTCGTCGGGACCGGGTGTTGCGCGGCTCGACGGGATGGGCAAGCCCCTGACCGGAATTCGGATCGTCGGGGGGAAAAGAATTCACCTCGATCAATTGTGTTTGGTGGCCTGCCGCGTGGCGGGGATCGATTACCAGGGCGCGGATCCGACCGCGGTCAACGAAACTGGCAGCGTGACCCGTTGTGATTTCCGAGACAATGGCGATGGCTTGCGTGTGGGAAATTCCGCAGGTTTCATGTGTCTTGATAACGAATTCAACTCCCAGAGCAACACAGCGTTGGCGATCCATTCCTTGACGAGCGTGGTTGCCGGAAACCAATTTGACGAAAATCATTCGGCGATTTGCTCGGGATCGAGTCGGGGCGTGATTGCCCGCAATCGGATCAATGACGCCGCTGCGATCCAGCTCACAGAATCCAGCGAGGGCAATCTCATCACGGAAAACCACGGAAAATCCACTGGCATCACGCTGATTCTGGCCGGTTCGGGGCATCAACTTGTTCGCAACGCGCTGAGTGGCAATGCGACGCTGGCCGCTGGCAGTAAGGATATTTTACTGCTGGGGAATGAGGGCTTGCAGTGCGATGCCGCAGCACCGGGTCTCAAGTGGTTCAATCCTCCGACATGGGATCATCCTCACCAAGAGGCACGAATTGTCGATGGCATGGGGAGGTTCGATTTGGAGGTGCTCGGTGGGATTTCCAAGGAGCCGAAGACCGTGAAGCCCGTGGCGGTCGACCTGAAAGTGGTTCAGCAGGAATTGGATCAGGCGCGCTCTGAACATCCGAGCGAGGTGATCGTGCTGAAGCTGAAGGGAAAATATGTTTCACGCAATCCCAAGGGGCTCAAGTTGCCGCCGAACACCTGTGTGATCCTCGATGGCCAGATCGTCGCAAGTCTCGGGACGGAGTCGGATCCTCTGTGGGTCCGTGAGGCACCTCTGACTCAGCTGATCCAGCTTCCAGCGACGGGCTTCTGCTCGATTTCTGGAGGAAAACTCGACGGCAACCATCAAGCGTTTTTCCCGATCAACGCGAGCTCCGGCAGCACCGCGTTGATCGAAGGGGTGAATCTCACGGCGGGTGCGCGCGACGGCCTTTACACCAAAGGGCGTGACGGCAGAGCGGCGATGGTGGTGTACCGCTGCAATGTGCTTGGCAACAATGGCCGGGGGATCTGGCCGCATGTCGCGAGCCGGGTGCACTCGATCGCGAATGTTTGTTCGGGCAACAAGATGGACGGGATTGACCTCGATGCGGGCTCGAAGGACTGCACGGCGCTCTTCAATGTGTGCAGCGCCAATGGACGGCACGGGGTGTTTGTCGAGGAGGCGGTGAGTGAGCAAATCGTTTTTGCCAATATCCTCAACGGCAACGGTCAGGCGGGCGTGCATGTTTGGAACGAAGAGGTCGTCGGCAATACGGGCCACAATGTGATCGCCGCCAACACCTGTGAAGCCAATCGCCGCGGGGTCAGCGCCGGCGGGCGGGCCGCCGATAAAACCGCAAATGCGAATTTATTCTTCAATAACGTTTGCCGACACAACCGGCTAGATGGCGCGCTGGCAGGGAACGGACATGGGAGGGAAAACTACTTTGCGCAGTGCGTCTCGGGACAAAACCATGAGTCCGAAATCAGCGCATCGGCAAGTGCTGCCCCACATTTTTTCTCGGTATCACCAAGTCCGGCGGCGCGATGAGATCCTTCACCCCTCATTCGATTTCAGCATCCTCCGATGGTTTGCTTGAGGTCAGACGTCGGCGATTCATCCGACTTGCGTGATAATTCATTGTAAATACATTTAAATAGAAAGAGGTCGTGCTGCAACGCTGAATCGACACCGCCACAAACCCAAAACCCGTGATTTATGAAAAGATGTGATGCTTCTATGCGCATTCAAGGCAGTCGTGTCATGGCCAGCCGGCAAGGCTTCGCCCTGATCGTGACCCTGTCGCTGATGATTTTGCTAACGGTCATCGCCGTGGGGCTTTTGTCGCTCTCGAGCATCAGCCTGCGCACTTCATCCCAGGGTGACGCTATCCAGGTCGCTCGTGCCAATGCGAAGGTGTCGCTCCTCATCGCGCTCGGCGACCTGCAGAAACAACTCGGCCCAGACACACGCATCTCCGCCACCGCGGATCAGATCGGCACGGCGGGAAGCGCCACCTCATCCACTCCACAAGCGCAGCGCCACTGGGCAGGCGCTTATCAGTCTTGGGCGGCAACCGATAAAGACCGTCCTCAAAACCCGACCTTCCTGCAGTGGTTTGTTTCGGGCGATCCCGCCAAAGTGAAAGACAAGGCCTTCGCAGCAAGCGTGGGCTCTTCTCAGGTCGTGGAAATCGTCAGTAAAAATGCCGTTGGGCCGACTGGAGATTCGGTGACCGTTCCAAAGGTTTTACAGACCCTGAGCACCTCGGGCAACAGCTTTGCGTGGTGGGCCAGCGATGAGGGCGTCAAAGCCTATATCCCGACCGATCCTTCACCCACGGCGAACGGCACTTCGGACCAACGACTTGCCATGCAGGCCGCTCCCAACATGGGGCTGAAGGTGATGGCCGACTTAACCGGGACGAAAAAACCACTCGAAGGCCTTGATCAAGAAAGCGCCGCGATCCGCAAGTTGGTGAGCATGCGTCAAACCGAGTTGGCGCTGAGCACAACCGCAAAAACCGATTTGAAGAGCTTATACCATGACGTTTCATGTCAGAATAAAGGGCTACTCACCGACGTGCGCAAAGGCGGCTTCCGTCAGGATTTGTCAATGATCCTCCAAGCTCCGGAAACATCGGTACCGACTACCGCACTCTACACTTCCGGCGGCGTTGGTGGCATCAACCTTGCGGAACTCTGGGCATACTACAATTTGCCAAGTCAGTTGAAGTCGGGTGGTTCAACCTACACTTCAGGCGATGCGATGCCAAGCAACGCGAGCTATCTGAAGCAGGAAACAAATGTGCGTGACTTCAATTTGAGTAAGTTTCACTATCTCAAACAGCCTGCCTACATCCGGTTTCAGCAGCTACTTTCGTTTTATGCGAAGCCTAAAACTCCCATCACAAATCCACCAACTTATGAGCTTGGAATCGTGATTGATCCAATCGTAACCCTCTGGAATCCCCTTGATGTGCCACTTTCGCTTGAAGGTTCATTCGTCAGCATCAAATACTTTGCGCTGCCGTATGACCTCAAAATCAACTTTAACGGAACCGATAATAATGTTTCGATTGGTAAGATTGTGGGAGGCACAAATTCTTCGCAGGGAGCAAATTTCTTGACGATGCGCATTGGCAATAGCGCAACGAAGCCAGTGATTTTGAAGCCCGGGGAAGTGATGGTTTTTTCTCAGAAAAATACGGCGACTTCGACCCCAGGCGGTGGAGCGCAGCAGGTTGAGGCGCAACCGGGGTGGGTTTACAATCCGACAGCAGGTGGCTATTATTATCCGTACAGTGAATACAAGGCTGCTTCAAAAGTAGCGGGCCCAGGAACGGCCCAATTCAGTTACTCAGTTACTCCTAATAGCGACAAGTCCTTGGGCTCGGCGTATGCGAGTGCTCATAATATTTATTATAAGTTTGATCGGTCAGATAATGGTCAAGAAACCCAGCAAGCGGGATACTATACAATCGATAATCGGATCAATGCGAGTGAATCTCAGTATCTGAGCTTCTTCGATAAGATCACCCCAAGTGCGAACATTCCACTTTCGAACGTTGTCACGAAGAGGCCTTTCATGGTTTTTAGCTTCCTCGCTAAAACTGAAGAAGGCTCAGAAAACCCAGGTCGATTTTTCGCTCGCTACAATCCACGGGCAATCAAACTAAATTTCTATGACCTCGAACAAAACGAGCAACGGATGATGCCGTTTGAGATCAAAACTCAGGCAGTCACCAGTGTCTTCGACTCAGTGGGTGAAGCCACTGCGAATGGAAATGCCTATTTTGGTGGGGGATGGACGCTCGGATCCAATGGCTCAACCAATGTCATCACACACTCGGTGCCGCGCCAGCCGCCCGTCTCCCTAGCCGCCTTCCAGCACTCGATGGCGAATGGTTTTCCGGTTGATGCCAATGGCAGAGTTATTACCAATTCGCTTTCGGTTTTGTATCCTCTCATCAATCATGCAATCGGAAATTCGATGGCCACATCCTTATTGGCTTCTGATAAAACCGAGGGAGCAATAGGTGGTCCACGTCCGATCGTCGACCATTCCTATCTCGCAAACGAGGCGTTGTGGGACAGTTATTTCCTTTCTGGTATCGCTCCTCAAGACGCGGTGACATTTAGCACCAAGCGCGACCAAAAGGCGGTCGCCCAAGAATTTCTCAACAGCACCAAGTCATTGCCAGTAAAACAGTATAAGCCAAACCTTCAAGGGGTGGATGCAGCTACGGTGCTTGCGAAGCTTGTGAACGGAACGAATCCGGTAGGAGGCTCTGAGAAATTGACGGCGTCTTATATCGCGGTGGATGGCATGTTCAATGTGAACTCTACCTCTGTTGAGGCATGGAAGGCTTTGCTTAGTTCGCTGCGCAACCGAGATATCATGGGCACGACTGCTCTCGGTGCTGACGATGCGATCAAAGCCCCAACAGGCACGGCAGCAAATGCATCACTCATGACACCCGCAAACCTGCCGGTCACCACGGATTCAAGCGGTGCACTCCAGATGACTTCTCCAACGGCGCAGTGGGCTGGGGTCCATCTGCTCTCCGACGCTGAGATCACCTCACTTGCCAAGGCGATTGTACTCGAAGTCCGCAAGCGTGGGCCATTCTTGAGTCTAGCAGATTTCGTTAACCGCCGCGTTGGTAGTGATAAAACGCTGGCAGTGAGTGGGGCGATCCAGAGCGCACTGGATTCAGATACGGTCCCGATCAACAAGGCATTCCGCACTGGCGGTCGGGCTTCAAAGGGCAGCGAAGCAGGCCTCGCATTCCCTGAGGCTGAGCGCGGTGCTGCTGCCTATGGGATCCCTGGTTATGTGAAACAGGCGGATATCCTCACGCCCATTGCCCCCTTGCTTTCGGCGCGTTCCGACACCTTTGTCATTCGTGGCTATGGAGAGAAGACTAACGCTGCAGGTACGACCGTGATCGCCAAGGCGTGCTGTGAAGCCGTGGTGCAGCGCGGGGCAAATTTTATGGACCCCAGCGAGGAAGCCTCGACGGATATCACCGCTCTTAGGTGGCCAGTGAATCAAACCTATGGGCGCCGTTTCAACATCATTTCCCTTCGTTGGTTGAGCAGCAGCGAAATCTGATTTTATCATCATTTCATTTTAACAACACCTTCCGATCCCATGTTGCGTCCTCTAATCATTTCACTGTGTTTTACTTTAGGATCAGGCATCCAAGCTGCCGAAGAAACTGCGCCTAAAGGAATCAATGTACGGTTCTTCGCGGCCGCACTAAACGAGGGGCAGGGTCCCGTGTGTGTGGTGAGTGGCAAGACAAAGGGGGCCTCGTTTGATATACCAATGACCAGCCTCTCGGAGGCCCAAGGAGTTTCGTCGCGCGATTTTATTTTGGCCGTCGCAGCTCCAGAATCACCGGATAAACCACCGGTTCCGTTGGTTACTCTTCACCTGCCGGATCAAGGGTCGGACTTCCGCATTCTTCTAGTACCAGCACCTAACAGCACCTACAAGGCCGTGGTGATTCGCGGGGATGACTCAAAATTCCGCCATGGAGATTTCTTTTTCATCAACCTGTCCAATCAACCCATTTTGGGCGCATTGGGTTCAACCCGGGTGGACTTGAAGCTTGGCGCTCAGGAGTTGGTCCGTCCGACTGGGGCGAAATCCGAAACCTTCTTCGTGGTCAAATTCGCTCGACGCGAAGGTGAGATGGTCGTCCCAATGAGTGACACGTGTTGGCCGATCGTGAAGGATAATCGCTCGTATGTGCTTTTTTATAACGGAAAGAACGGCCGTCCAGCGTTCCGTGCAGTTGACGAATTCATGGCGATCGAAGCCCCCGCACCTTAAGGCGGGCGTGGGGGCTCTTGATGGCCATTGATCAGGCTTTGCCGTAAAGCGGACCGTAATTTGAACAAGCGCGGAAGTCGGCTCCTTCGAGGTCAGTCGTGCCAAACGCAGTCCATGCGCT
>JAPJNB010000114.1 GCA_026461385.1 Akkermansiaceae bacterium | reverse complement strand
TGACAACTTGACTCGGGTGTCCGACAAACGGTCGACTGTGGTTGTAGGCACTGACTTACTCCTATATACATACGGACTGAACAACTCGTCGGGGCGACAGGATTCGAACCTGCGACATCCCGCTCCCAAAGCGGGCACTCTAGCCAAGCTGAGCTACGCCCCGGACGTGCGTGACACGAACGGACACGACGCGTTTCAAGTCTAGTGGCTGGGCGATTTTCCCCGCACCACGATATGTTGTAGGCTCTCCCGTGGGGATGTAGCTCAATGGTAGAGCTTCAGTCTTCCAAACTGACTACGCGGGTTCGATTCCCGTCATCCCCTCCATACCGATAAAACCGCGCTAATACGCGGAATAATCGGCGCTCGCCCGTCATCGGGGGTTTGAATCACCGTAAAGGTCCGGACGGCGATCCTCCAGGACATGGTTACGTGGTCCGATTGTCAGTCGTTCGTCATCAATTGCAATGTCAGCATCGACTCGATGGTTGCTGTCCTTCGAGCCACTGGGCCATCCCTCGGCGTTGATGATCACCGACCCTTCTGTCCACGTGTTTCCGCGTTCGGTGCCTCGGCGATCGCAAAGGAACATAGGTATTCGTGACGACCGCGATGCTGCCATCGCCTGAATGACCTCTGGCGGGTGCTCACCAGAAGGCATGGGAACCGCAGGCCAGTTGGTGGGAATCGCAATCATTTCAGCACCCTGCACGGCCAGCGACCTTGGCATCTCGGGGAACTCCTGGTCATAACAAATCAATACGCCAACGCGACCGACGGGGGTCTCAAAGACCGTCGGAGCATCGGCTCCGGGGGTGAACAATTCTTTCTCGGCATCCCACAAGTGCGTCTTTCGGTAAACGCCAATCACTGAGCCGGCGGTCAACACGATGGCGGAGTTATATAGCACCCCACCGTCGTTTTCGCAGAACCCGAGGACGGCAACGGTGCCAACTTTGAGCAGCGAGGTGAGCCGCGTGAAGAATCCGTCAGTTGGTGTGAGCGAACAGGACAGTGCCGCGGCAGGATCGGCAAGATAGTAACCACTCGTCGAGAGTTCCGGCAGAACCAAAAGTTGCACTCCATCGGCCATGGCCGCAACGACGGCTGCTTCAATCATTTCCTTGTTGCGCTCAAGATCTCCAATGGCCGGCGCAAGTTCATCACAACGAACGCGCACAACTCGACTGGCCACTAGTTTCCCGGCTGGTAGATGTCGAGGCGCATGGTGGCTGTCGCACTGTGCGCGGCCATCCCCTCGGAGTCCGAGATGACGCGAACGGCATCCGCTAAGTCTGGCGTGGCCGCCTGGGTGACCTTCTGATAGGTCAGAGGCTTCAAGTATCTGGATACCGAAAGTCCCGCGCTGTGCTTAGCGCCACCCGCGGTGGGCAAAACGTGATTGGTTCCCGCC
>JAPJNB010000113.1 GCA_026461385.1 Akkermansiaceae bacterium | reverse complement strand
GCCCTGCGCGACTACGCCGAGCAGGCCGAAAACGGCGGCGGCTTCCAGCGCCGGCTCTTTGCCGAGGACGCGGCGCGGGGCTTCGCCTTCATTGATGTCTGCCGCAAACGCTACGACGTGGCGCTGATGAATCCGCCGTTTGGGGACACAACAGAAGTTGCCGGCGCATACTTAGCTGCGAACTTCGGGAAATTCTCAAACAATCTGTTGTGCTCTTTTTTAGCTAGAGGCCGATGGCTTTGTCCGGGAGGGGCTGTCGGAGCAATTTCTGATAGCACATGGTTGAAGAAAGCCGACTACGAAGACTTCCGCGAATTCCTTCTCGCTGCGAGCAACGGACTCCGATCGTTAATTGATCTCGGCTGGGGCGTGTTGGACGGCGCGAATGTGGCGACGTGCTGCTTTACTTCAATCGCTAGTAATTCAACGGATAATCGCGTTACGTCGATTCGGGCAGTAGAGCTTGAGTTGGACGACAAAGAGCCAGCCGTCCTCGCTACGCTCATTTACCTCAAAGGAGAAGGTTCACCTAGCCGAGCACCCGCCTTCGTTCGGAATTTGAGCTTCTTTGAGAAGTTCCCCGGTAAAGCAATAGCGTATGAGACTCATGATGCTCTAGTCCCTCTGTTTCTCAACTGGAAGCCACTTGAGCCTGAATTTGCAACTACCCGCCGTGGCTACACGCCGGGTGATACGTTTCGATTCTTCCGCTGTTGGTGGGAGGTTTCCATTGAGAAACGCGGGAGCACGTGGTGGACGCTGAATAACGGCGGAGCATTCGCGCCTGTAGTCGGAGACGGGCTCTTCGTTGCCTTGCACGAACCAGACTGGGCAAGCTATCGACCGCTTACCGGATTTCGCCTGGAATCAGAACAATGGTTTGGCAAGGCGGGCTTGGGCTGGGGCAAGCGCACAGACTTCATGTATGTCTATCCGCTTCCCGCAGGTTCAATGTTCTCAAACGAGGGGCATTCGGCATTTCCTACACAAGCCCGTTACACATGGCCGCTGATCGCGTATCTGAATTCAGATGTCGGACAAACCTTGCTGAATCTCTTTTGCGGCCAGCACAAGTTGGCCGGCTATGTTGCGCAACTCCCTTCACCCGATCTCGACTCGCCCGCTCTCAAAGAGGCAGGAAAGATGGCTCAGAGCATTTGGCGTGGCGTGGCGTTTCTTCAGACCCGGGTAGAAACGGCGGAACATTTTGTGGCATCTGTCAGACTTGGTGAGACGCCAACTTCGATAGTTAAATCGTATATCAGCACAGCCAGTTGGTATGAAGACAATCTTCGAACGATCGATGCAATGATCGCTGCCACAATCGCCGGAGTGAGCTTGGCTGGCGCAAACCAAGTTGGTTTTGCGGTGCGCCCAAAAACAAGTTTTTCCAAAGAGCGACCTGAGTCTGGCTGGATTGATGAGATCATTTCCTTCGCACTAGGTTGCTCCCTTGGCCGGTGGGACATCCGGTATGCGACGGGCGAGCAGGCCGCGCCGGAGTTGCCCGACCCGTTTGCGCCGTTGCCGGTCTGTCCGCCCGGCCAGTTGCAGAACGCGCAGGGCTTGCCCGCCCGCCCGGAGGACGTGCCCGCCGCGTATCCCATCCGCATCCCGTGGGACGGCATCCTCGTGGATGACCCGAATCATCCGCTGGACATCGAGCGCCGCGTCCGCGAGGTCATCGAAATCATCTGGAATGGCCAAGAGGGCGGCCCCACGGCCGAGGCCATCGAACACGAAGCCTGCGAAATCCTCGGCGTGAAGTCGTTGCGCGACTATTTCCGCAAGCCCGCCGGCTTCTTCGCCGACCACCTGAAACGCTATTCCAAGAGCCGCCGGCAAGCGCCCATCTACTGGCCGCTCGCCACCGCCTCGGGCAGCTACACGCTCTGGATTTACTATCATCGCCTCACCAACGACACACTCTACGCCGCCGTCACCCAATTCGTGGAGCCCAGGATCGAGGAAGCCAAACAAACCCACGCCCGCCTCCACGAAAAGGGCGACGCACGCAGCAAGGCGGAAGACAAGACCTACGAGGAGACTACCCAATTCATCGGCGAGCTCGCCACCTTCCGCGAGGAGCTGCTGCGCATTGCAGGGTTCTGGAAACCCAACCTCAACGACGGCGTCCTGATCACGGCCGCCCCGCTCTGGTCGCTCTTTGCCCTCAAGCCCTGGCAGAAAAAGCTCAAGGAAACCTGGCAGGCTCTCGAAAAAGGCAACTACGACTGGGCCCACCTCGCCTATTCGATCTGGCCGGAGCGCGTCGCCAAAGCGTGCGAAAAAGACCGCTCCATCGCCATTGCCCACGGCCTTGAGCACCTCTGCAAAGTCGAACCGCCGAAGGCCAAGAAAAAAGCCAAAAGCAAAGCCGCCGCAGTGGAGGTTGAAATGGACCCCGAACTGATCGGAGATGATTGAACCATGGATTCGCCCCTCACCAGCCATCAGGATATCACTTCGAAATCCGACTCTAAAATCCGGATATCCCACTTCTCATGAACTTCACCGAATACCTCCGCGAACGCATTTTGCGCGAACGCTTGAAAGAGCATCGCATCCTCGTAGTCTTTGACTCGGAAGGCCGCTACGAGGCGATCTGCGACGCCCTGGCCGACGAAAAATGCAAGGTGATCCGCTCTGCTGGTCGCCCCGTCACGTCCCGGATGGAAGTGCTGGACGAGTGGAAAAAGCTCTGCGCCGACAGCACGCTGCGCTCCCAGTTGGTTCTCTACACCCGGGACGCGCCACCGACGACGGATGACGAAAAGCGCAGCCACCCTTTCACGGCATTCGTGACCGCCGGCAGCCAATTTCCCGACGGACCCAAGGACGACTACCAGCAGCTTTGTTTCCGTTTTCTTCCCGATCGACGCACTGAGATCACCCAACTCTTTTCAGCGACGGACACGCCCTCATTGGCGCACATCGACAGCCTGGCAGGAGGAGTGCATGCGCACCCGCGGCTTGAATCCATTTTTGGCACGGGAGAAGTGAGCAAGATTTTGCTGCGCTTCCTGGCACCAGATTTGAGGGTCAAAGAGTCGCTGGATGGCAGCACCGACTGGTGCGAGGAATTCCGCCAGCTCACGGACAGGACACTTGGCTTTCGCTTTGACCCCAGAGCCACCCAAGCGGACACGATCCGCCCGAAACTCTGGCAGTTTCTTTTATTTTCCGAGTTCGCCATCGATCTACCGGGCACGATGCCCGAGGCACTTGTTGCCCTTCCAAGAGCCGAAGGAATGGCCATCCCGGTCGTGCTCGATCTCTGCCAGGAGCTGCGCAAAAATCACCAGACCAAGGAAGCCTATCGCGAGGCCGCCAACGAAATCCAATCCCAGCTCGACCTGCCGCACGAGTGCGAAGGGCTCGCGAACCTCGGGAACCGCGACACCTTCAGCTTTGAAGAAGCTAGGTTCCTTGCCAAGGCGATCACCGCGATCCGCGGCCGATTGCTCGACCAGGCAAAAAAGATCCTCGATGTTCACCATCATTCGCTGTGGACCGAGGAGGGCGAACGGCAACTGCTGTGGCGTATCCTCGAACTTTGCCTGGATACTCTGGGAGCGATCAAACAAAGCAACGAGCAGCTGAAACTTCTGGGTGCCGGTGGCAGTGCCCTATGTTCCCTTTACGAAAAGGAGGTCTGCAAGGTGGATCGCTTCCAACGCGAGCTCGAGAACGCGGTCGCCCAGACCGACCAGGGTTTTGATGAAGTGGAAGACGCCGTCCAGCTCGTCCGCGGGGACTACCGCCAGCATCTGAACCAGCTGCAGGAGCGTTTCCTGGGTGCTGTGCAGCAGGAAGGTTGGCCGCTGGATGGAATACCCGCCAATCAATCCACCTTCGACCGGGTGGTTACTCCACTGCTGAAGGCAGGAACCAAAGTGGCGTATTTCATGGTGGATGCCCTCCGCCTCGAGCTGGCGCAGAAGCTTTCCGAATCGATGGCGCAGGATTTCCCAAATCAGCTCACGGCGACCTGTGCGCAGCTGCCCTGCGTAACCCGCTTCGGAATGGCGGCTCTGTTGCCAGATTGTGAGGAAAACCTCCGTTTTGAAATGATTCAGGGCGAGCTGCAGCCGGTTTACGCGGGGGATGTGATTTCGAGCCGCGAGAAACGGTTGGAGATTTTTTCCCGCAACTTGCGGGACCGGGTCACCAACCTGCGCCTCGACCAGTTGTTGAAGGAGTCCAAAACCACGGCCCAAGTGGCAAAGCTGAAAACCGTGCTGAAGGACAAGGATCTCCTGGTGATCACCAGCACCGAACTGGATGAATCGGGCGAGAGTTCTCTCTCGTTGCGGCAACACCTGCCGAATGTCCTCGACCAGATCCTGCGAGCCATCCGCCGCTGCGCTGAGCTGGGCTTTCAAAAGGCCGTGATCGCGACCGACCATGGATTCATCTGGCTCGACGAGCTGGATTCCGGCTCGATTTGCACGAAACCCACCGGGGATTGGTCCCTCAAGAAGCGCCGCTGCTTCATCGGGAGGGGAGACGAAGCCCCGGGTTCGATCCGTTTCAGCACGAGTGCCCTGAGTATTCCCACGGACGAGCCTTCGATGGTGGTGCCGCGCACATTGGGGGCCTACGAACGTGGCAACGAGTATTTCCACGAGGGGCTCAGTCTCCAAGAATCACTGGTTTCCTATCTGGTGGCGGATCTGACGGCACTTCATCGCACCGAGCGTGCCATGAAAGCTCCCGAGCTGATTCTCGACCGTAAACGCAACAAGGTTTCGAGCCTGATCGTGGCCGTGAACCTTTCCTGGCCGGGGGAGAAGAGCCTGCTGGGTGAGGTCTTGGAGTTCGATCTATTCGCGATCCAGGACAAGCAGGTGATCGGCTCGCCCATTTCGAGCGACGTGGTGGACCCTGTCACGGGCTGGGTCCGACTGAGTCCGGGCGAGTCCATCAAGGTGTCCTTGCGGCTCACGGATGAAGCAAAGGAAGGTTCATTTAAGGTGAAAGTCCGGGATCTTAAAACCGAAAAAGACCTCGCCAGCCTAGACCTAACTTACGATCCTCACGTTTTCTAATACTATGATACTTGATTCACTCGACGAAAAGCTCAACGACGTGTTCGAAGGTCGGTGTGTCCGCAAGGACCTTGTCCACCGGATAAAGAAGGGAACCAATATCCCCACATTTGTTCTGGAATTTCTGCTGGCGCGTTTCTGCGCTTCCGACGACCCGGAGGAGATCCAGGAAGGTCTGCAAGCGGTGACCGATACGATTCAGACGCAATACGTGCGGCCGAACGAAGCGAACAGCGCGCAGTCCAAGGTGCAACGCAATGGCCAGCACAAATTCATCGACAAGGTGAAGGTCATCCACAGCGAAAAGGAGAAGCGGCACTGGGCAGAGATGCAGAATTTCGGCTCCCGCCGCATCGCGATCAATGAACGCCACTACAGCGACAACAATCGGCTGCTAGAGGGCGGTTTGTGGTGCGAAGTAACGGTTTGTTATAATCCCGTGGATGAGGATGATTACACGTTCTACATTGAGGAGCTTCGGCCGATTCAAATTTCCCGGTTTTCCTATGATGACTTCACGCAGATGCGAGAGCGATTCACCCGCGAGGAATGGCTCTCGATCATTTTGAGATCGGTGGGGCTCGAGCCCGAGGCCCTCAGCCACCGCGAGAAGCTCCACTTTTTGGCCCGCCTTTTCCCCCTCGTCGAAGCGAACTACAACCTGCTTGAACTCGGTCCACGCGGCACGGGCAAGTCGTATGTTTACAGCGAATTCACTCCTTACTCGACGCTAATCAGCGGCGGCCAAACCACCACAGCCACGCTGTTCTTCAACAAGGCACGAAAAGAAGTGGGGATCATCGGTTTTTGGGACGTCATCGCTTTCGACGAGGTCGCTGGGATCAAGGTCAAGGACCCGGGAACCATCCAGATTCTGAAAGACTTCATGGCCAACGGGCACTTCAACATCGGAGCGGAAGTGATCGCGCCGGCCAGTCTGACTTTCGTCGGGAACATCGATGACTCCATCCCACATCTGGTTGCTTCTGAGAACTTCGACCTCTGCCGTCCGCTTCCCGAGCAGTTTGACCTCGCGGTCATTCACCGTTTCCACTCTTACGTTCCTGGGTGGGAGATTCCTCCATTCAGCAGTAAATTGCTGACCGACCACTACGGGTTGATCACAGACTACTTGGCCGAAGCATTTCACCACATGTTCGGCAAAGTCAGCCTGTATGCTACCGTCAAACAACGGGCGAAACTGAACGACCAACACGAGGGCCGCGACGAGGCCGGTGTCATTAAGACGGTCTCAGCGCTCTGTAAATTACTTCACCCGGGCCAAACTCCTAGCGACGAGGAATTCGAGGAGTATCTCACCTACGCCATCGAGCTTCGCCGTCGCGTGAAAGAGCAACTCAACAAGCGCAAAAATGATGACGAATTCGCTAGAATCAACTTGGGATACTTTAACACTCGCGGCGAAGAGATCATCGTCAGTTGCCCGGAATCCGTGGGGGTAAATGCGACATTGACCCCTAACCGGAAACAAGGATCTGAGCTCGCGCCTCCTCCCGGCTCGCCAGCCCCGACACCCGTAGCTGCTGCAACCGTCATCGCCCCCGCAGTCTCTCATGCAATCCCGCCGACAATGGTCCCTGTAGCTTCATTGCCCTCTCTCAAGGAGGGAGAGCTTCGTCTTTATCACGGCGACCGCGGAGGATCTTATCGGACACTGTTTTTCGATCACCTCCAGGGGAGCAAGATCATTCACATCGAGGATCCTTACATTCGCTCGCACTACCAAGTGGTAAACTTCCTTCGGTTCTGCGAACTCTGCGTCGAACTGGGAACCGTCGAAAAAATCACTCTCGTCACGAGTTATGAGAGCGAGATCGAAAAGCAGGAGGTATTTGCCAAACTGACTACCATTGAGAATAGCATCAGCGAGCATGGAATCGAACTGAAAGTAGAGTTTAGTAATACCCTACACGATAGAACGATTCGTTCCGATAACGGGTGGACCATCAAGTTGGGCAGAGGTTTAGACATCTATCAATCGCCCGAGGACTGGCTCGAAATCGGGGCAAATGACTTGGATCTACGCAGACTTAGGGAGACGAGCATTACCTATATTCAATTGCACAATTCAAAAATTAAATAATACATATGAATAAAACAGTTAAAAAAGTACAGGTTCATTTTGTTCCTTCAGGCGATCGCAAGTTCAAACACAACCTCAACGATAAATGTGAGTGCGGCGCCGATTTGACCATCTCAAAAAGCGGAATGAAAATACTATCACACAAAAAGATGGGAAAAAGCCGTGACCTATTTAAGATGAAATTGTCGATGGATGGGAATGAAGTTGTAACTGAGAATTATCTAGAAATACTGACTGAAGACCAGATAGACCAGATAAGAAATATCTATGAAACTTTTAAGATATTTTTAAAAAATGAACGCCGGAACATCAACGATTAATTGGCTCTACAGTGAGCAGCTTCGAGTGGACGAAGAATGGTCATTGAAGACTTCGGGTGAATTCATCTGGTGGGCTTACCAACCCCAACTCTCATAAGAAGTAGATCAACTTTCGGAGGCACTCCAAAAGCGCTGCCGCCGAGTCCCGGTATTCCCATGCAACAAACGTCAGAATAATGAGATTTTTTGCGGATAATGTGTAAAAAACTTGATTTACGAGCCTTTGAATCCGACCTTGAGCCGTGATTATCGACTTTTCAGTCAAAAACTTCCGGTCTTTTCGTGAAGAACAAAAGATCAGCTTTGTGGCGAGTAATTACGTCAAGGAGCTGCCGGAGAATCAAATTGATCCGAACTTACCCGGGCTTGAGCGGGTGAAGCTGCTCAAGGCGCTGGCCGTCTATGGGGCGAATGCCGCCGGTAAAACCAACGTGCTTCACGCCCTGCACTTCATGGCGCACTTCGTGGAGCATTCCGCGACGGCGCTGGATGAAGGTGACGAGACCGGCGTGGAGCCCTTCGCCTTATGCCCGACTTGCCCGGGGGAGCCCTCGGAATTCGCCCTGCGCTTCGTGGTGGACGGGATACGCTTCCATTTCGCGTTGGTGGTGGACCGCCAGCGGGTGCTCTACGAGAGTCTCTCCGCCTTCCCGAAAGGCACCGAACGCGTTTGGTATGAGCGTTCTTGGGATGAAGATGCGAAGCAGTATGAGTGGAGCCCGAAGCGGCCGACGGATTTCCGCAGGGATCCGAATCTGGTGGGATACACCCGCCAAAACGCGCTCTTCCTCTCGACCGCGGCTAAGTGGAACAACGAGCAACTGGCACCGGTTTACCGATGGTTCAAGCTGAGGCTTCGCTTTCTGCGGGTAAACTCGGATTTTCCGCCGATCCCGCCCAGCGTGACTGCCCAATACATGCAAAGGGGCGTGAATGAGAAAAATGCGGTGACGCGGCTTCTCCGTCACGGAGACATCGGCATCTTATCCGCGAAGGCCAGCGAGCGCGACATCCGGCGCGAGGAATTGCCTGAATCCCTCCCGGACGAGGTGGTCACCGAGATCATGAAGAACAAGCGCTACGATGTCTCCATGGGTCACCGGGGCGTGGCCGGGCGCGAATACCCGCTCTCCTGGGACAACGAATCATCCGGCACGCAGAAGCTGTTTTCCCTGGCAGGGCCTTGGCTGGATATTCTCAAGAACGGCTATGTCGTCGGCGTGGACGAGATCGAATCCAGCATGCATCCGCTGATGGTGGTGGAGCTGTTGCGGCTGGTCTTCCATGAGGATTTCAACGCGAGCGGGGCTCAGTTTCTCTTCACCACGCACGATCCGCTCCTGCTGGATCCGACCCTGCTGCGTCGCGATCAGGTCTGGTTCGCCGACAAGGACGAGGAAGGTGCCACGCATCTTTATCCCCTCACGGACTACAAACCCCGAAAAGGAGAATCCCTGGCGAGAGGCTATCTCTCCGGGCGTTACGGGGGCGTCCCTTTCATCCCGGCGGGGCTACTTGGAAAGGAGGCCGGTGATGGGGAGTAAAAAGTGGAAAAAGCACATCGCTTCGGACATCGGGTCATTCCGGCGGCCCCGTGGAAGCACCCGGCCGGGAAACTCGATCCTGATCGTGACCGAAGGTGAAGTCACGGAACCGGTGTATTTCGAGGCGCTCAAGCACAAGCTCGCGCTGCAAACGGTGGAAATCGAAGTGGTGCCTGCCGGGAAAGGCGACCCTAGACGACTTGCCGAGGCCGCCTTGAAGGAGCAGAAGAAGCGGAGGAAGGATGCCAAGGATGGAACGCTTGGATTTTCAAAGGCGACGGATTTCGACGAGCTCTGGATCGTCTTCGACACCGATGTTCCGGTCGAGCACGGGCGCTTTCACGACGGCGTCGGGTTCGCGACCGCCAAGGGAGTGAAGTCCGCTGATAGTTCGCCGTGTTTTGAATACTGGCTGCTGCTGCACCTCGATTACACGACGGCTCCCATGACCAGGTTTTCCGACGTGAAGCCGAGGTTGGTAAGTGCTCTCGGCCGGGAATATGCGAAAGATTGCAAAGAGTCCGCCAAGTTGATTTCGCCGCTGTTGGAGTTTCTGGATCGTGCGATGACCCACGCCCGACAAGTGCGGGCGCATCATGAGGATGCCGGCACGCCATCACCCGCAAATCCATCCACGCAAATAGACCGGCTGATCCAATCCATCCGGGATGCGGCATCCCCGGCCAACCAATGACTGGGGGATTTGGGTGGTGAAGATAAACCTGCTGGATGATTAAAATTCTCCCAAACTCTTGGATCTGGTCCCGGACGCATCGCGTTCCTGGTAGGATCACCTACGTCGATAAGCTGTGGGCCCAGGGTCGCTACCTGGTTTGGCTTCCCTCGCTGAATGCCGTTCTTCTTCAGCGGGAAAAAAGTACCGGAGAGGAAAAGCATGCAACAGATCCCGAGAATGTCGGATCACGGGCGGAGGCGACAGCGATAATGAAGTGCTTGGAGATGGTGTGGTAAGAATTTTTTTGAAAATTGGAGCAGCATGTCATGCAAAAGATTCGTGAAATATATCACAAGCCATGTGCAAAGTGCGAAAGCACAGGGTTCTTGGCCACAAAATCGAGGCGTAAATGCTCTACCTGCGACAGCCAAGGTTGGCTGACAGTCGATGGAAAAGATGTGGTGTGTCCATCATGTAATGGTGATGGCAAGACAACGCACTTTAACGAGCGCGAATGCAGCGAATGCAAGGGCAAAGGTAATTTTCCTCAAGTTGTTGAGGAGGTCTCCATTGAGTATGATGATTGCAATAGCTGCAACGGATTTGGAAAATTTTATTCCTGGGAGTGCAGTAGCAGGTTCTGCAATGGCGATGATACCTATGATGATTGGGATGGAAAACACTGCAAAATCTGCGATTGCAGTTGCATTGTTGTGACTACCAATTGCTGCGAGTGCGACGGCAGAAAACAACGAGTATGGAGGCTACTAAAAGATATCAAGACTGGGGAGGAGCATGAAGTCGAAGAATGGGCACTCAAAGAAGAAGACGACGAAGAAAATGCAGATGATGAATAAAGAACACATGCTAGGGCTTGGCGACGACGGAAATCGCCCACTCTGCCCAACGGCGGATAAGAGAGATCGGCAGCGCGACGGCCCCCTTGACGAACATGGATTAGATTTTATGAGCGACCATCCCTTAGATATTCACCGATGATCCTCAACGAATCCATGGAGCCCACGTCTCCTGTCGGCTGGATCTGGTCCCGCACGCATCGTGCGTCGGGCAAGATTGTCGAGGTGGACGAGCTTTGGGGGCAAACCCGTTACCGTATTTGGCTTCCCTCGCTGAATCCCGTTCTTCTTCCGCAGGAAGAAGGTAAAGGTGAGGAAGAGCAGAAAACAGGTGTCGATCCTGCAGGGTCACGGGAAAAGTCTTCGACGGTAACGAAGTGCTTGGATATGGTTTAGATAAAATCTTTTCTGAAAATTGGAGTAGCATGTCATGCAAAAGATTCGCGAAATATATCACAAGCCATGTAAAAAGTGCGAAAGCACAGGGTTCTTAGTCACAAAGTCGACGCGTAAATGCTCCACCTGCAAGAGCCAAGGTTGGCTGACAGTCGATGAAAAAGATCTGGTGTGCCCATCATGTAATGGAGACGGCAAGATAACGCACATTAACGAGCACGAATGCAGCGAATGCAAAGGCAAAGGAAATTTTCCTCAAGTTGTTGGGGAGGTTTACAAAGAGTATTTAGATTGCACTGCCTGTAATGGATTAGGAGAAGTCTACTACTGGGCATGTGATAGCAGTGGCTGCTTTGGATCCACTGGCACTGATACCTATAACGACTGTGGTGGAAAACACTGCAGAATCTGCGATTGCATTTGCATAAAAGTGTCCACCAAATGCAACGGGTGTGCGGGCAGAAAACACCGAGTGCGGAGGATACTAAAAGACATCAAGACCGGCGAGGAGTTCGAGGTCAAAGAATGGCCACCAAGAGAGGAAGACGACAAAGAAGGAGTAGATGATTAATAAAATACATAAGCTAATACTAGGCGACAAACGAAGCCGCATTCCGAGTCAAATGGAAGATTACCGGTATCGCGACGGTCACCTTGACGATCATGGGTTGGATTTCATGAGCGACTACCCCTTAGATAACCGCATTTGTCAGGGTAACTCCAACGCTTCAGTCGATGGCTTCACCTTCTCGTTAAAAAGCCGACCCCTCTCGGAGGCGGCTCGGGTTGGGGGTTGTTACTTCTCCTTGCGAACGCCCTTGAACGGGTTGCCATCGGACTTCACGTCCATGAAGCGGCCCGTGTCGGTGTCACGCTTGACGTATTGCTCCGTGCGGGGATTGAAGGTCTGCGAACGATCGCGGACCTGCCCGTTGCGGTGCCCATCTCCTTTTGGTGGATTTGTTGCCATGGTGCTTTTGTTGCCTTTCTACTCAATTCGGGGTTTCGCCTCGAAGCGGATGTGCTTGACGGCCCCCGGCGGCATTTGCTGTTCATAGTCCGTCTGAACGACGAACAGCCCGATGGAGGACGCCCCGGAAACGGAGGCCCGTCGATCCGGAGGTTGGGAAAAGCGGAGTCCTGTCCGACTCCGTTTTTCTTGGAATGGATCTTTACAGATTTAGAAAACTTGTCAATGCTGTAAATGCAGCCAGCAAGCAGCCCAGAACGGATCGAAGGCGACGGGTGAGTCCCGCACACTCCACGACAACGATCTGGATGCTCCCCAACCAATCCCATGCCCATGAAACCTGCCACTCCATCATCCGGGAAGGATGAGACGTGCGCTCCGTCCATTCCCGTTTCCCCGGCCGCCCGGATGGGTGACCGTCTCCGCCGGTCCCGGCTCATGGCCGGATTGTCCCTGCGTGATCTCTCTGACGCCCTCGGAGGCGAGCCCTCTCACACTCAGATCGCAAAGTTCGAGGCGGGTGAGGTCTGCCCCGACAGCAAGCAGCTCGCCCGATTCTCCCAAGTCCTTCAGGTCCGACCGGACTACTTTTTCCGGAAGGACGGGCTGAAGCTGCAAACCGTGGAATACCGAAGCCACACGAAGCTGGGCAGCAAGGGCCGCAAGCGTCTGGAGGAACAGGCCTACGAGTTCTTCGAGCGATACCTCGAAATCGAGCAGATTCTCGGGATCGCCACGGAGCCGCTCCAATGCGCGGACCTGAGTGACAAGACTGTGGAAGAGCTGCCCGCGGCCATCGAGGACGCGGCGAAGAACCTGCGTGAAGCATGGAAACTGGGAATGAACCCGATTCCCAACGTCCATGTAATGCTGCAAACGCGCGGCGTGAAGGTGAAGACCCTAGCGCATGAGGATGGCTTCGACGGATTTTCAGCGTTTGCCACAGATGGTGACATGTCCGTGCCGGTGATCGCTCTCTCGAAACGCTGGCTTGAGGAGCCGGATAAGGATTTGCCGCGATTCCGATTCACCGCCATTCACGAGCTTGCCCACTTGTATCTCAAATTCCCGGAATCCCTCAGCCACAAGGAAAAGGAAAACTGGTGCCATTGGTTTGCGGGGGCCTTTCTGGTTCCCAGTGAACCCTTCGAAGAGCGCTTCGGAGTGAACCGCGTGAAAATCGCCCTGAGTGAACTGATCGCCATCAAGCGGGAGTGGGGCATGTCCGTGGCTGCTGTCATGAAGCGGGCGTGCAACCTCAAATTGGTGACCCCCGGACGCTACAAGACTTATTGCATCGTCGCCAACAAGCAGGGCTGGAGCACTAAAGAGCCCGGCACCTGGATCGGTGACGAGAAATCAAGCCGCTTCGAACCACTGGTTCTTCGCGCTCTCGCCCAGGAACTCATCACGCCCTCCAAAGCGGCAGGTCTCCTTGGCATCTCCCTACCCGAACTCGGAGCCCGTTACACGCCGCTGGATTGAATCATGAAAATTGCCGTCAAGGATGCCAACGTGTTCATCGACCTTGAGGCGATGGGACTCCTTGATCTTTGGTTCCAAGTTGGAATCACCACGCTGACGAGCAGTTTCGTCGTCATGGAGCTGGAAGATGGTGGACACGAAAACGCGCTGGCCTGCATCCGTGCGGGACAGGCGGTTGAGACCACCATATCCGGGGAGGAAATGGCGGGAGCCTTTGCTGAGTTTCAGGATGCTCATGGAAAAGCCGGCCTCAGCGAGACGGACCTCTCGGTGATCTATCTGGCCATCCGGGAAGATGCTATGGTTCTTTCCGGCGACCGATTGCTCCGGGTCACGGCACAGGCCAGGCATTTGGAGATTCACGGCACGCTTTGGATCATGGACAAACTGGTGACGGAAGGATTGCTACACCCAAGCGTGGCTGCTGATCGTCTGGAGGCACTGATGCGCCGCTCGGGCAGTGAGCAGCGGTTTCTCCCGAAGGCGGATTGTGAGAGCAGGATCAGCCGGTGGAGACGCGGATGAAATTCGACTGAAATTTTGCCAATAGCAATCAGACCTTGATCGGAGGCACCGATCTGGCAGACATGTGACGGATGGACGAGAACCTGACTAGATATGCCAAATCCCAAATTTCGGGCGATGGCATGATTCTGTCGGGATTCAAATCCATTCACTTATCCGCGACAGAATTCTCATATTCCATGAGGATTCCATGAAGCCAGCCGAGGCGCTAGGTGTCGCCCTTCGCCATCGGCAAATAACCAAAACACACAAACACCAATGAATATAAGCAATACGGCACCAGCCAAAAGGGGGCTAGCCCCTCCGCCATCTGGTTGATCTTTGAGGCGTCTGTGCGGCAATCTTTGATTTCATGTGCGGTTTGCTGTTTTGTCTTTGTTACGGGATTTTGCCCCATGACATCGCCCTTTGTCGGAGATCCGTCAGAAATCGCAGGGGCATTTTGTCGCGGATTGGAAATTTGAACCCTTCGGGTATCACGGCTGGTCTTTAACAGCATTGATTCAGAATCTGGCGGGGTGCCTGCCGATTTCAAGATCGGATCGTTAGACGGGCTGCACCAAAGATTGGGGAGGAGGAGTTTTTTTGAGGTTTTAGCGGAATTGGTGATTTGCTGGGTTCATCCGCATTGGGCTCGTTTGCTCATGCAGCCAGAAAGGTCCGCTGGACATCGCATTTCCGAGCAAGAAGGCGGATTGCCACTTTACGTTGTTCAACGACCTCCTAGTCAATGGGTGGTTGTGATGTTGAGCAAGGTGGGCGGAAATATATCGGGTCAATTTGCCACTGCAGTTTTGGATTTGAGCGGGGGCAACGATTGGCGATGGGTGATTTTCCAAAGCTAGGCAAAACTGTTGGCAGAAGGATCTCCTGCAGTCGTGTTGGCGCAATCAGATCCATCCGTGTCATCACAATGAGGACTATGCAGATTTCTCGAGAGTGAGAATCCTAATCTCCTGAACGAATTTCAAAACTCTTCCATTCGACCTGCCAATCCGTCTGATCGAGGGTGAGAATACCATGGTCCACTGTCGAACACCTTAAAAAAGTAACTTCCAGTTTTTGCTCTTCATTGCCACGCTGAGTAAGTTGCCTGCCCTCAAAAATCCTGGACCACATCTGAGATCTCACTTCGGGCCAATGAAAGTCAGCCACAGGTAAAGACTCTACCCACCCCAAAAACCAACCCGATGGCCAAAACACCCGCTCGCCCTGACAATCGATTTGCCTTCATGACAGTCACCGCCCTGTTCTTCATGTGGGGCTTCATTT
>JAPJNB010000112.1 GCA_026461385.1 Akkermansiaceae bacterium | reverse complement strand
CGCCATCACCTTCTAACAGGCTGCGCTCACCTGGTGCGGGGCTGTCATGATCGCGCTTGGGGGTGGGAGATAGGAGAAGGCGAGGTTTTTTAACCGCTTAGGTTGGAGGTGAGTGGATGGGGGAGGCCTGAGAGGGACTTCGAGGGGGCGATTCTTTGGTTGGGTGAGGCGTCGTGGTGGGGCCCTGTGCTGGGGGCGGATATTTTTGGGGGTGTTTTGAGGTGGATTGCCCAAAAAAACTATGGATCACGCGCGAATCTCAATTTTTCTCCTAGCTCAGAGCCTAATCCCAATTATTCTCTCGGCGGAGTGATTCCAGTTGGATCGCTCAGTCATTTTTTATCCATTCCGCATCGAAATTTTCCATGAATCTGACACTCAAAGTATGGCGGCAGTCCGGACCGAAGGAACAAGGCAAAATCGTCACCTATGATGCCAAGGGAATCCCTGCCGAAGCTTCGTTTTTGGAGATGCTCGACATTGTCAACGAGGGTTTGATCAAAGGGACTGAAGAGCCGATTCATTTCGAGCACGACTGCCGGGAGGGGATTTGCGGGTCTTGTTCGCTCACGATCAACGGTATTCCGCACAGCAAAGAGCGGGCCACGGCGACCTGCCAAGTCCACATGCGGAAGTTCCGCGATGGCGACACGATCTGGATCGAGCCCTTCCGTGCGAATCCCTTTCCGATCGTTCGGGACTTGATGGTCGACCGCTCCGCATTTGACCGGATTGTTGCGGCTGGCGGATACATCGACGTGCGCACGGGCTCCGGGGTGGATGCGAACTCGGTGCCGATCCCGAAGCATGATGCCGATGCGGCATTCGACGCGGCGGCCTGCATTGGTTGTGGTGCGTGTGTTGCTTCCTGCAAAAATGCTTCTGCGATGTTGTTCGTCGCGGCTAAAGTTTCCCACTTGGGTCACCTCCCGCAAGGGCAGCCAGAGCGCCAAAAGCGGGTGTTGGCCATGGTGCGTCAGATGGATGCGGAAGGGTTCGGCAACTGCACGAACCAGTACGAATGTGAGGCGGCTTGTCCCAAGGAAATCAGCGTTGACCACATCGCTCGCCTCAACCGTGACTACGCCAAAGCCGTGGTGATGGAGCAATTCGCCTAACCTATTCTACCTCTTTCTAAGAGCCTCAACCTGAATGAACTCCTTCCAGATCAGCGCCGTCCTGAGCGTTGTTTTTTCGCTCGTTTCTTGTTCGGCTGAGGACAAAGACAAAACTGCCATGAAAGTTTCAAATGAAGTCCCCGCCGCACCCTCTGGCCAAGTGGTGAAGACCGACGCCGAGTGGAAAAAGGAACTCACTCCCGAGCAGTACCGTATTTTGCGCGAGTCTGGTACCGAGCGACCCAACGGCGAGGTTTACAAGGAGTTCAAGCACCAAGGCAAGGGGCTTTACCTGTGTGCGGGTTGCAAGGTCGTGTTGTTTTCCTCCGACCATAAGTTTGACTCGGGTTGCGGCTGGCCATCCTTTTATGATCCAGCCAAAGCGGATCACGTCGTGCTGAAGAAGGATGTTTCAATGGGTTCGGTGCGGACTGAAGTGACCTGCGCGAAATGTGGAGGACACCTCGGCCACGTGTTTGAGGGGGAAGGCTACAAGACGCCCACGGACAAGCGCTACTGCATCAATGGAGGCGGCTTGATCTTTGTCCCTGCCTCGGATGCTGAGGGCACGAAATGATTGATCGGGTTTGGGTCTCCCTTCTTCTGGTTTCGACGTTTCTGGCTTGGATTCCTGAGGTGGCGGCAATCCTTGGGGTTGCAATCGCAGTAAATTCGCTTCAAGGTGTCTTCCAGAACATTGATGCGAACTCCCAGCCCTGATGATGACAAACTTTTGATCCGATGTCCCTCGTGCGGGCAGAGGTTCAAGGTTGCTGAGGATCTGCGGGATCGGATGGTGGAATGCGGTGGCTGCGAAAACCGTTTTCGGATTGATTCTTCGGTGGTGGTGCGGGGGAAAAAGTTTTATCCAGGCGAGCGAAATAGCGCTTCCTTGATGGGTTTTCATCGGGTGCCTCTGCCACTGGAATCCTCTACGGTCAGAGTTCAGTCGGTGAGTTATGGGGATGCGCCTGATTTTGCCGTTCTTAATCCATTGCCTGCGGATAAGATCATCGCTGGCATTGTGGGAGTGCTTGGGATGGTTCTCGTTGCATTGCTGTTCATCTTGGGCAGCGGGACGGGTGGTGCGCTGGATGGAGTGCTGATTGAGGGGCGCATCGCACTGGCTGTTTTTGTGGGCTTGCTGGGGACTGGCTTGCTTGTGTACTCGAATCCTGGAAATCGGAAACGTGGGTTGATGATTGGTCTGCTGGCATCGGTGGTTTTGTTGTCCATGTCTGTCACTTTGGGTGTCTCTTGGTCGTCTCCTGCTCGAATGATTGGATCCAAGGACGTCCGGGATGATGGTGCAAAAGTGGGAAGCCAGAATCCGGTCATGCCCAAGGCGATCGATGTCAACGAAGCACTGAAGACTCGGATCGGCACCATCCCTCTTGATGCGGAAAATAAGCGCCTAGGACTGGAGGGTAGTCGGAAAAAGGCGGTGGGAATTTGGCTTCATGGATTGCGAGAAAGTAACCGCTTGTTGGTAAGGGATTACATGATTCGCGTGACGGGTGCGGATGCTTCTTCTCATGGATATCCGCGGGACAATGGGGATTACTTGTTCATCGTTTCGGGGACCAACCAGACTCCAGAGGACGTGGCGCCGCTGGCTGCCGTTTTCGGGAAGGTGGATCAAATTTACTCGGATTTATCGGTGGTCGAGGTGAGTGCGAACAATGACAATTTTGTGGAAGGGCCGATTGAGCGGCTGTCCAAGAAGGATGACCCCGAGTTTGAGGCATTGAATAAGAGGGAGCTGGATAGCATCGACCTCGATCGGGTCAAGAGGGCTGTCCAGCGTTTGGCGGGCGCTGAGCCGAAGGCCTACCGGACCGATATCAGCAGGAGGTTGCTTCAGTTGCTTGGGGATGATGCCGTTGAATTTAAGAGCGCCATTTGCGGTGCGTTGATCGTGTGGTCCGACAAGCCTGGCTCAGCGGGTGACGTGGCCTACAAGCTGGCTGAGCGTCTGCTCGCGCGTCGCGAGCCGGTGCCGCCCGAAGTCATTGGCCTTCTCATCAAAGAAAAGAACATGAAGGTGATTCCGATAGTCGAGAGTCTGTGGGCTCGAGATCCTCTGGAGTGGGAGGGAGCTTATGGTGATATTGGCAATGCGGCTGAGGCCACGCTGCTGGCTCGATTCGTGAGCATGTCGGGTACCATGCGAAGCTCGGCTGTGCGGATTCTCAGGCGGATCGGTGGCGCTGCAAGTCTCGAGGTGCTGGCGACCACGTCGGCGGCGGATCCGGAGTTGAAGGCGCTGATTTCACAGGCGCAAGTGGCGATTCAGGCGAGGCTTCGTAAGTAGCGCCTTGGGTTTTGAGAGTTTCAGGTCTCCAGAAGAGGTTTTGGGATTTTATCGTGAAGGTTCTGCAAGGTTCTCACCGAGCTGTCGTTCCCAAATGAAGCGCCGGAACAGCACCTTCACCGCGGCCGTCATTGGCACTGCCAGCAAGGCGCCCACAAAGCCACCAAGAACAAGCGACCAAAACAGCATTGAGAAAATCACGGTGAGAGGGTGGAGTCCGACGGACTCTCCGACAATTTTCGGCGCAGTCACCAATGAGTTGATTTGCTGAACGACGACGAAAATCGCCACGATGCAGCCCACGTAGGCCATGGGGCTGAGGCCGAAAGGGTGGGTGGTTTGAGCGTGAAGGAAGCCGATGAGGCAGGCTGGGATGAGGCAGAGGATGCTCCCAACGTAAGGGATCACTCCGAGGATTGCCATGAAGACGCCGATGATGAAGCCGTAGGGCAGGCCGAAGATCGTCAGCAGGATGCCGACGAGCAAGCCATCGATGGCGGAGACGATCACTTGGCCTCGAAAAAACGAGACGAGATAACCGTTAATTTCCTGCAGGGTCTCCACCAAGGAGGTTTTGAATTTTGACGATTTTAACGGCACGTACTTGTGCCAGTTCGTGCGAATTGCGGCCGAATCCTTTAAGAAAAAGAACAGGTAGATGGGTACCATAATGAATCCGAGGAGCAGGCCCAGAAAGCCTAACAGCCTCGTTGAGCCTGCCGTCAGCCATGAGCGTGCGGTCTTGAAAATGACGTCGAGATTGTCGTTGATCATGCGCCCGCCGCGTGTGATTGCGACGTCATCCATGGTCTGAGGTCCGATGGTTTTTTGGGTGCTGAGGGGCTTCCCTTGGTCGTCGGTCTCCGTGAGGATCCAGTGGAGCGGGCCGCTGGGGTTGCGGAGGTGGAGTTCGCGCAGGGTGCTGACCAGTGCGGGTGCGAGATGTTCTGAATGGTCGGTGGAGGCACCGGCTGGCGCGGGTTGGAGAGGAGGGGCTTGTTGGGTTGGGTGCGAGGATGCGATCCTCTCTCGCAGCGCGCCTTGCCCCCGCATCACTCCAGGAACGAGGGCGGCGACGAGAAGGATGGCCCCAGTGAGTAGAATGAAAAACAGCCCGACGACGGCCCACAAGCGTTTGAGTCCGCGCGATTCGAGAAATTTCACCACGGGATCTAGGACGTAAGCGATGATTCCTGCGACGGTCAGGGGGACGAGGACGGGTTGGAGAAATTCAAGGATCGAACCGACCAGCCAGATGAATCCGACGAGGAGCGCGCCCAAGACTGCGATGCAAACGCCGGTAAGTGCGCGCCACATCGTTTGGTGCTGGAAATGGGAGGGTTGGCTCATGGGGTTCGGGATTTAAAGCACGGGAATGAGGCCGATCCGAATCCGCTCAACTACACGCCATCGTGAATTTCGGATTTAGGCTTGGCCTGTTGGGCGATTTTGTCGAGCACTCCGTTGACGAAGCGTTTTGAATCGGTGGTTCCGAAGCGTTTGGCCAGTTCGATGGCTTCATTCATGGCGACTTTGGGAGGCGTCGATGCCAAAAGAATTTCGTAAGTCCCCAGTCGTAGGATCGCACGATCCACGGGATCGACCCGCTCGGGCGCGAAATTTTCGATGGTCTCGGCCAAGGTTTGGTCGATTTGTTCCTTGTGGAGGAGAATCGCGTCCACGAGGTCGTCCGCAAGTTTGCGAAGCGTGAGGATTTCCTCCTTGGAGTCCCGCAAGCGTGCGAGGTCGGTTTGTTCGGGGAATTTCTCAGGTTCCTCGACCATTCTCATCCGGTCGGAAATCCGCTGGAGTCGCCGGATGGTGGCCGCAACCGCCTCCAAGGATCCTCGCAAGGAAGGGAAATCTTCGAGGTCGTGCAGAAACCGCTGCCGGGTTGCGGCAAGGTCGCGGTCGGTTGAAAAAAGCTGGTCGAGCGCATCGCCAAAACGATCGGCCACTGCGGCGTCGTCGTCATCTTTCGGCAAGCGCTCGAGCGTTGCAAAGGCAGTGCTCCATAGGGACTCAAGTTCAGCGATCCGGACGAGGCTCATTTTCAAACACTCTGCTTGAGGCCAAGCCGCGAGCAGGGTGCCCGCCATGGCTTGGCGTTCGACAAACTCTGCGAGGCGATCGGTACGACCGTGGGCAAGGTGGTGGACGGTTCGGAACGTCGCAAGTTGAAGGCTCCGGCGGTCTGACTCACTGACAAAATCCCAGAAGGGGCCTCGCAGCAGCTCGGGCGATGCGCCACCTTCAAGGTCGGCACAATAGAGGAATTGGATGACCGCCTCGCGGACGTGTCGAGGGCTAGGCATTGCGTTTGCTTTGCTGGCTGGAGCTGCGGGGCAGGGTTCGGTCCAAGTCATGGAAAAGTTCAATCATCGAAGCGGCGGCTCGCGCTGCGTCTCTGCCTCGGTTCATCTGCGTGCCGATGCAGCGCGCGTAGGCTTGTTTTTCGTCGGTGACTAACAGCACCTCATGGATGATGGGACGGAGAGATTGCACCGCCAGTTTCTGGAGGGCGTCTGTGACCGAGCCGGCGACCAAGTCGGCGTGATCGGTAGCTCCGCGAATGATGAGTCCGAGGGCGATGATGCAGGATGGGGGATCACGCTCCAGAATGGAGGCCACCATGACTGGGATTTCAAATGCGCCGGGCACTCGAATGAGGTCGATTCGTGCGCTGGGAGCCAACGCTGACAATTCTTCGATCGTGTTCTGCACCAGAGCGTCGGTAAACTGCTCGTTGAATCTGGACGCAACGATGCATACTCGGAATTTCGGTCCGATCGAGCGCGGTTTGGGCTGCAACGCTAAAGACATGCAAGCGGTATGAAGCCCAGATCCGGAAAAGTCAATCTACAGGCATCGACTTTCCGCTTAACCCTGAAATTTCATGGAGGCGTTCGGCTTTGGGTGGGCAAGCATGTGTCCAAGGTCGGTTTCTGCGGCTAGGATCTGCGCGTGATGCTGATGAGCGTCGAGAATTTTTTGCAGATCTGATCCAGGTGGTCATCGGCCCGAATCTCCGCGAGGGTCCATGGCAAGCGGAACCGCCAATTGTCACCGTCCGAGGTGCCGGGTCGGTTGATTTGTTCGTCGAGCGTGAAAAGCTCAGTGACCATGAGGCTGGCGTAACGCGAATTTGAGGCGAAGAGTGCCTTGAACAAGCGAAAGCGGATTCCTTCGGTGTACGGCGGCCACGCATGGTGGTGCGGACGCGGAATACCGGAAAATTCGGCGAGAATTCGCAGCGTATTGATCGCCCCAGTGAACGACCATGCGCCTGCCTCGTTGGGGGTTGCCGAGTGATGTTGGATCACCCGCAGGCAGCGATTCCATGTGCCATTGATCGGCTCGTGGTCGTGGGTGGAGTAGGTCGCAAAGGTGTTTTCAGGAAAGGTGTTGCCGGGGGTGGGTTGGCCATGCTCGTTGCAATCCCAGTGGGGGATTCGAAAACCGGTGATGCCGAGGTCGGCGAGGTGGGGGCGTACATAGTCTGGTACCCAGCCGAGGTCTTCGGCGATGATTTCAGCTGTCCCTGCGGCGCTTAGGATCGCTCGCAAGCGGACATCGCCATCGGCGCGATTCGCGGCGCGATTTTCCGTGGTGTCATCCGGTCGTTGATGCCAGCGCGGGAGTTCGCCGCCGTTGAGCATTGCCGCTTGTTCGTGGGTGAGCCCGAGAAATTCATGGTTGCGGTCAGGCCGCCATGGAAAGGCGTAAATCCGGTAGAAGCCAAGGATGTGATCGAGACGAAACATCTGGAAAATGCGGGTGAGGCGCTGGATTCGCTCTCGCCACCAGGTGAACCCATTGGCCTTCATGTGATCCCAGCGGAACAAAGGGATGCCCCAATTTTGGCCCCATTGCTGGAAGAATGGATCATCTTGGCTCAAGCCTTCGGGCGGGGAGCCACCACACCAGTCGAGGTGGAATTCCTCTCGCTCGAAAAAAACATCGCACGAATGCCAACTGACGCCGATGGGCACGTCGCCCATGAGTTTCACCCCCCGATGTTCGGAATGGGCCCGCAAAGCGAGCCACTGGCGAAAACAAAGCCACTGCGCGAATGCAAAAAAACCAAGTTGGCGGTCGATTCCGTTGGCGGGATTTGTCCGCAGGTCGGCCAAGAGTTTTCGCGCTTGCTGCGGCGTCTGGCAACTTTGAGGCCACTGGTCCCAAGTGAGCGACACGCCATGGAATTCCATCAAGTATCGGAACAACGTGTAGTCCTCCAGCCAGTCGGACTCCTGGTGGCGAAACGCTTCAAACTCAGCACTCAGGCGCGGGTCCACATCGTGAAACCTTGCCCATGCGAGTTCTAACAATTTCCGCTTTGCGGCTCGGACGACGGGGTAATTGATGAGCGGCGACTGGCGTGCTGCTCTCAGGTGGTCGCGGGTATCGGCAAGATCAGCATCGGTTAGACCGGGGATCTCACTCGGTTCCATCGCGAGATAGATCGGGTCGAGCGCCACCGATGAGATCCCGCTGTATGGGCTTTCCTCGAGGCCATTTTCGTTGATGGGCAGGAGCTGGATGAAGCCCACGTGATGCTCGGCGGCCCAGTCGATCCATTCGCGAAGGGCGAGGGTGTCGCCGATGCCCAAGTCGCCCTCTCTGCGTGCGGAGAAGGTCGGAAGCACGATGCCGGCGAGGCGTTTTTCGGGGGAATGCACGTGGGGAATGATCGCATTTTATCGGGCGGCGTAAATCTCCAAATCTCCGAGGCGGGCGGATGTCAAAAACGAGACTGGCACTGGAAAGCGCTACGTTGTACATCAAGCGGCATGCATGTGCCCACGCTGATTTGCCGCAAGCGCGAGGGGGAGGAGCTGTCCACCCAGGAAATTGCGTTTTTGATCGATGGATACACTCGTGGGGAGATTCCGGATTACCAAATGTCGGCGTTTGCGATGGCCGTATTTTTTCGGGGCATGACCCCGGTGGAAATCGCCGCATTGACCCGGGCGATGATGCAGAGTGGCGATTGTTTTTCGCATCGTGATGGGCACTTACCCGTGGTCGACAAGCACTCGACGGGTGGGATCGGCGACAAGGTTTCTTTGATCCTCGCGCCGCTGGTGGCCTGCGCGGGGTGCTGGGTGCCCATGGTCTCCGGACGGGGCCTCGGTATCACCGGGGGCACGCTCGATAAGCTCGAAGCCATCCCCGGCTTCAAGGTGCAGGTCGGACTCAATCAAGCAGCGGCGCAACTCGACGAGCTCGGGGTGGTCATGATGGGGCAGACCGAGCGGTTTTGCCCCGCCGACAAGAAGCTTTACGCCTTGCGCGATGTTTCGGGCACGGTGCCATCGATCGCCTTGATCACCGCCTCGATCATGTCCAAGAAATTGGCAGAGTCGCTGGATTGGTTGGTGCTCGATGTGAAGTACGGCAGCGGCGCCTTCATGCAGACGCGGGAGGATGCCGAGGCGCTTGCGGCCAGCATGGTCGCCGTGGGGCAAGAAATGGGCGTGGAGGTCCATGCAGTGCTGAATCCCATGCACGAGCCGACGGGACGCGCGGTCGGAAACGCCTTGGAAGTCATCGAGGCCCTGGAGTGTCTCGATGGAGGCGGGCCGGCAGATTTGCGGCAAGTCGTGCTCGAGTTGGCTGAGAAAATCGCGGGCGTCTCCCGTGAGGTCCTCGAGTCGTTGTTGGATGGTGGCGCAGCCCGTCAGCGTTTTGATCGAATGGTGGTCGCCCAAGGAGGCAATCCCGCTGACCTTGCGAGGCTCCACGAGATTCATCGAGCGCCGGTCGTCCACGAAGTGGTGGCAAATTCAGCGGGAATGGTGACTCAGGTTCACGCGGGGATGGTAGGCCAAGCTGCGCTGCAACTCGGTGCTGGGCGGGCGAAGGCGAGCGATGGTGTTGATTTCGCTGTTGGGTTTGATCGATTGGTGAAGTGCGGCGAGACGGTCCGGGAAGGGCAGGTGATTTGTCGGATCCATGCGCGGACCACTGAGGGCTGCGAAATGGCGGAGGCGGCGATCCAAGCTGCGGTGAAAATCTCGTAGATTTGACCAATTTTCCCTATTGCCAAAAGGGTCGGTGCGGGTTTAGGCTCCGCCCGCTGCAGGTCGCAAGGCCGTAAAAAGCCTCATAGTGTAATGGTAACACCCCGGATTTTGATTCCGTTATTCTAGGTTCGAGCCCTAGTGAGGCTACTTTTAATTCCTTCAATATGGAGGGTGAATGGCTCCCCTTTCGAAATTCACTGCTGCGAGCAGCTTTGAGTTTTTAAAGTGGTCCAAGCCAGGAATTGCACGAACTCGTGCGATTCGAATGACCGCCGTCCAACGGGTCAGGGCTTGCGCGAATCGAAGTAACGCGAGATCCCGTAAGACTGCTGGTTGATCGGCCTCATCCGGTCGAGTAACTCGGTGAATGGTTCATAGCGATTGCTCACAATTCCTTTGTTGGAGTCGCGGTTGGATGGGTCGACCTTCTTGTCATCGGGATCGTTATCGGCATAGCGGTGCCAGCTCCATCCGACGCAGCATTTGCTTTCGATGAGTCCGAGGGTGAAGTTCTGATAGAATGCCCCGCGATCTCGTTGAGTCTTCACCAGCCAGCCGGCGCCGCCGGTGTTGCCGAGGCCACTGTCTTCGGCTTTCGCGTAGAACTCGGTGATCATGATGGGCCTCCCAGATTCCCGGTGCCACATTTCAAGCTGCTTTTTCTCGGGGCTCCATGCGCGGTAGTAGTTGACGCAGATGATGTCGACGTGTCGGCCGAGCGCGGCAAAGACCTCCGGCAGATCAAAGACGGTCTCATGCAGACGGGGTCCTAGAAGCAAATGGTTGGGCGCGTGCTTGCGAAGCGCGGTGCAGGTGATCGATAAATAGCGGTCAAGCGCAAACCCGAGGAATGCCGCACGGTCTTCTGCTGTGATGACGGATGGGTCGCCGTTGCCATGGTGCCGCCCTTGGAGCCATTGTGCCGCCGCCTGGTGACCTGAATCGGTGTCGGGTAGGTTTAAATAATTTTCCAACATGCGGCGCGACCAAGGAAGTTCGTTGTCGCTGAAGTTTCCGATGACCCATGGATCTTCCTTGCTGGCATCCAGACGTTTTGCGTCGTTTTCACAGAATGCTTCGAATCCTGGATCAAAAATGAATGGGCAGTCGTTTGGATAGCCCGTGTGACCGGCTTGCTGGTGGGTTCCTCCACGTTTTTTACCATAGCCAGACATGAATGAACTCAGCACGGTGCGCGAGAGTGGTGTGGAAT
>JAPJNB010000111.1 GCA_026461385.1 Akkermansiaceae bacterium | reverse complement strand
GGTATGCTGGTAACCCAAAACCCCAGGGTTGCTATCACCACCAATAAATCCTGCAGAGCCACCCAGATTTCCCCATGCACCGGCATAGCTTTGGGAACCCGCACTCGAAATCGCGGACCAACCCGCTGGGTTAGTTCCATTGTAGGCCGCGAAGGCCTGACTGTAGGAACTCGTGAACGTAGGTGGAGTCGCAAGCGTCGTGAAGCTGATTGCAGTGCCATACGAGGTACCGACTCCATTGATTGCGTAGGCTCGCATGGTGTAGCTAGTTGCCGCAGTAAGATCACTAATCGATGCGGTGAACGGCTCGGTCCCAGTAGCAGCATCAACTACCTTGGTCACACCTGAGGCTCCGATGATTGGAGTGGTGGACGTGGCAGTGAGTGCATAAACGAAGCCTCGCTCCGTAATGGTGGATCCACCATCGCTGCCGATGGAACCATTGAACACCCCAGCTACGTGGGTCAAATTGGCCAGTGAAAGGGATTCCGTCACGGTTGGAGCGGACTGCTTGACCCCAACAGCAACCGAGACGTCTGAAATCCCGATCTGGCGAGAGCTACCAGACGACAGCCCTCGGTCTGAAATCCACTGCACCTGGAAAGTCGCGCCAGCAGCAATACTCAAGCCCGTCAAAGTTGCACTGCGACTCAAGTTATCGCCATCCGCCGTACTATAGGCCAGAGCGCTGACAGCGGTTCCCGCCACATTCACGGTGTAAATTGGGATCCGAGTCTGATCCGCACGCGCCACACGGCCTTTATAGGAAATCACAAGGTCGGTGATCGGCGCTCCACTCGTGTTGCGAAGGGTCAGGATCTGCGAAAAGGTCCCCGTGCTTGAAGTGTGTTGATAACCAAACACACTCGCGTTGCCTACTACCCCAGCATTGAAACCAGTCCCCCAGTCACCCATGTACGTTTTGACTGCACCACTCAAACTCCACCCAAGAGGAATCGTCTCGATCGACGTAAACGAGGAGAAAGTCTGTGAGTAGCCGGCACCAGTTCCCAACTCCGGAACACTGGCTGTGGTGAACGAAAACGTGCTGCTTCCGCTGATGCCTGCAAAGGAATTCCCAGAATTGTCCTCAACCGCGCCGGCCTCAACTTCGACATTGTAGGTCACCCCGTAATCGAGCAGACTCGGATTTGCCAACGTAACAGTGACAACCGATCCAGACGCAATGACGTTGTCAAAAGGACTTGCATCGTGAGTCTCAATCAATGTTCCGTTCGACTTCCTGATCGTGATGTATTTTCCAGAGACAATGTTGATTGATTCACTGAACGTCAGACTAACCGCTGACGGTGGAGCAATCCCCGTGGCTCCATTCGCTGGCGAAAAGGTCGATACGACTGGAGCGGTGGAATCTACGGTGAACGCCCAAGTTGTGGTGTTGGATATCTCCGCAAAGCTATTGCCCGCTGCATCCTTGAATGCGCCCGCTGAAACTTGACCGTAGTAACTGCCCCCTGAAATCAAATTCGACTTCAAGGTGATGGTGGCGACTGATCCTGAGATGCTCACATTGCTGTCACTGACCTGGAAAGATTGGGCTTCGGTGCCATCAGACTTGAATATTTTGATGGTTCCTGTCCCAGCAACAACACTTTCAGAAAACCCTAACTGAAGCGCTGCATTGGCTGAAACGTTCACAGCTCCGTTCGACGGAACCAAACTCGATATTGCGGGAGGTGTGGTATCTGCCACCACACTCGCCACCGATGTCACTGAAACATCATCGATGGAAATCTTTGGCCGACTTCCTGCGGGTGTTCCTGTCACACTCCCGGTTCCACCGTTGTGATAGTAAAACCGCAACTTCACTTGATTTTTGCCATCCACCGCCGTTGGAATCGAAACATTCACCGCAGCAGAACTCACAACGTTATTTTTCGCAACATAAGGAAGATTCCCGCCTGTGATTTCAGCCCAGTTGGTCGCATCAGTTGAGTAATAAACTCGTAGTGTTCCCGTGCGATTCCCGGTGCTATTGACCACAGCCGCCGCATTGAATGCCAGAGTTCCCGAGGTACGACTCGTAAAGTCGAGGTTGAGATCCATCGCAACAGATGTGGAGTTGTCGGTGCCACCAGCGCCTAGCAATTGCAAATTGGTCGTGGGCCTCTGCACGCCACTGGAACTACTAGTTCCTGTGCCGTTGGTTCCCATGAAAATCGTCGTATTTGCCGTAATCTTGACGGCCGCAGGAATCGTAGCCGTCCCACCAATCGCAACACCAGACCATGAATTCGTGGTTGGACTCGTCCAAGTGGAGATCTGCGAAAAATCCTCAGAATAATTGCCTGAGCTCAGGTTATAGTATGTCTGCGCTCCCGCATCGTGGACTGACGCCGCCGAAATGAGCGACATCGCGAGCAGTACCCTGCCCCAGCGTAGAGGTTTCGAGATCCCATGGGGACGTTTTAAAGTGGTCTCCTTTTCGTTGACAGAGAATAGCTCGCAGATGAGGAACCTTAATCGTTGAGTAGCGTTTGGTTTCATGTTTTTTACAGGGGTGTCATTATGGAGATTTCCATGTCGACAATTAAACAAGTTAGTAAGATTTTACTGGGCGGATTCAAGTGGTCAGCTCCATCACGATGGTTAGGAGCGGTGCAAAGTGCCTGGTTAAATCGCTAAACCGAACCGAAAGTAATCTTCCTAACGAGGAAACCCATCTCAGGCAGCATAGTGATTGGTAAAATGCCTTTATGATGCACATGGTTCTACTTCACCCCGAAGCGGAAGAACTGCTTCGGTTCCGTTGGATCGACGGCTTGTTTGTAAACCGCCTCGCCAGCGTCCTGCCACTCGAGCAGGTCGGTGCTTTTTTGAACGTTCAACCGCAACTGCAGCCCCCCAGCGCTTGGCGACACCCTCACCATCGTCGAGCCGGGCCGCAGGTCGGTTAGATCTTGCTGCGTGTAAAGCCCGAAGGTCGCGCGCGAATCGTGGATGATCTTCACCCATGCGGAATGGTCGAGCAATGGATCAAGCCCCATCTGCACCCCCACGCCATCTGCCAGTCCGTCTCCATTGCTGTCGGCCAAGATGGGATTGGTGTGGTGCGTCTGGATTTCAGTAAAGTCCGAGAGCCCATCGCCATCAGAATCTGCTAGATCTCGACGGGTTCCGTAGGTCACGGCTTCTTCGTAGTTCGTCAATCCGTCACTGTCGGCATCTTCTGTGTCATGGTCGAAGATGGCTCCCACCGACTTATTGCCGTCCATTAACAAACTTTGCGGGCTTGAAGATCCTGTGAGGTTTCCGGTCCAAGCGCTGAAAACATAGCCTGCATCCGCCACCGCCGTAAGCGTGGCCGTGCTACCATGCGCCAAAGTTCCCACCTTGCTAAATCTTCCACCAGTCACCACGCCACCATCGACGAGCGTGAGCGAATACGTGGGGAACGACTCAGCAGACGTTGGGTTGCTCGAATTCAGCACCTCGTAACCATCGCTGTAGCTATCGCCGTCGGTATCGGCCACCAGTGGATCAGTGTGCTGCGTCAATGCCTCCGCACCGTCGTTCAGCCCGTCACCATCGGTATCCGCCAGCAGTGGATTGGTATGCTCCTTATCAACTTCTGCGCCATCGGATAGACCATCGCCATCCGTATCTAACACACCTAGGTCCGTGCCATAAGTGACGGACTCCTCAAAATTCGTCAATCCATCGCCATCGTCATCCTTGGTGTCCCCGACAAAGGTCGCACCCACCGTCTTGTTGCCGTTCATCAACAGCGATTTTTGAGTGTCAACCCCATCCAAATCATTGGTCCACCCACTGAAGACATAGCCAGCTGATGCCACCGCAGTGAGTTGCGCTAAGGTGCCGTGAGCGAGGCTGCCAGTTGCACTGAAATGCCCACCCGCTAGCGACCCGCCATCAACGAGCGTGAGCGTATAGATTGGGAATGATCCTACAGAATTTGGATTGCTTGAATTCACCACCTCGTAACCATCGCTGTAGCCATCCGCATCCGTGTCAGCCACTAGGAGGTTGGTCTGACTCGTCGTTACCTCAGCACCATCGCTTAGCCCATCTCCATCTGTATCGGCGACCAGTGGATTTGATTGATAAGTCCGCAACTCCTCAAAGTCCGAGAGACCATCGCCATCAGAATCTGCTAGATCTCGACGGGTTCCGTAGGTCACGGCTTCTTCGTAGTTCGTCAATCCGTCACTGTCGCCATCTCCCGTGTCGTGGTCGAAGATTGCTCCCACCGACTTATTGCCGTCCATAAACAAACTTTGCGGGCTTGAAGATCCTGTGAGGTTTCCGGTCCAGGCACTGAAAACATAGCCTGCATCCGCCACCGCCGTAAGCGTGGCCGTGCTACCATGTGCCAATGTTCCCACCTTGCTAAATCTTCCACCTGTCACCACCCCGCCATCGACGAGCGTTAGTGAATACGTGGGGAACGAATCAGAAGACGTTGGATTGCTGGCGTTCAGCACCTCGTAGCCGTCGCTGTAGCTGTCGCCGTCGGTATCGGCCACCAGTGGATTGGTGTGGTGTGTCAGTGCCTCCGCGCCGTCGCTCAGTCCGTCACCATCGGTATCCGCCAGAAGTGGATCGGTGTGCTTGGTACCTACCTCCACTAGGTTGGATAGACCGTCGGCATCCGCGTCGTCTTGTGCATCGTTGATGCCATTGGAGTTGCTGTCGGCATTCGTCGGGCTCGTATGAGTCAGGTTTGCCTCCTGTCCGTCTGACAAGCCATCGCCATCCGTGTCTGCGACAAACGGATTGCTGCTTGCTGCCCGCTCCTGTGCATCGCTGAGACCATCTCCATCGGCATCAGCGACGGTGGGATCCGTCTTGTAGCCAATTTCCAAAATATAACCATCGCGCAAGGTGACTCCGCGGAAGTCGTACCATTTCCCTGTCTCCCCGCCCAAATCGCCCGAGACCGCAGCGTAGTCGGAATTGTTCAAGTTATCAGGCTGTCCAGTAGCCCATAAACTAAACGAAAAACTCTCACCCGTTGTCCAAGCC
>JAPJNB010000110.1 GCA_026461385.1 Akkermansiaceae bacterium | reverse complement strand
TTCATCTATCACTATAACATCCCATATACCGGACAATACGGCCAGGAGCTGGTCGATAACATCGTCATCTTGGTGAACCTTCTTTACGGCTCCACATGGCAAATCACGGACTCGGAAGTCTCCAACATCTATGCTTGGATGACGGCTAGCTTTGAGCCGCTGATGTATCACGGCGCGATGATGGACATGGTGCGCGGACGAGCCATCGCTTCGTCCTCCGGTGATGAATACAGCGTGGGTGCCAACGTCATCGCCAACATCAGGGATGTCGCATTGATAGCACCTTCTGCCACGGCTGCTATGCTGACCGCATTTGCCGATTCACCGCAATTGCCGCCTGGCCAGTTTCACTTTCCGAGCATGGACCGCGTGGTCGCACATCGCGATGGCTTCAGTCTTGGTCTCAGCATGTCATCCACACGAGTGGGCGGCTATGAGATCAACACCACATCACCGACGAATCTCAAAGGCTGGTATACCGGCGCGGGCGTGACTTATCTTTATGTCGGTGCCAAAGACACTCAATACACGGGCGACTACTGGGCCACGGTGGACTGGTATCATCTACCCGGCACCACGGCGGAAATGAAAGCCACACCTCAAGATGCAGTGACGGATCAGAACTGGGTGGGCGGCGCGCAAGTCGACAAGACTTACGGCGTTGCGGGCATGTCTGCGCATCCAGCAAGCACGACCTTGGTTGCAAAGAAGTCGTGGTTCATGCTCGATGACGAGATCGTGTGCCTCGGCGCTGGCATCACCTGCACGACGGCTGGTGATCAAGTGGACACAACCGTGGAGAATCGCAGGCTTGGAACAATCGGCACGACCAAGTTCAATATCGCTGACACTCAATACAACCTGTCAGCTCCCTCGACCTGGGCCTCGCCGATAACGGTCACCACTGGCACTGGGGCGACTTGGTGTGCCTTGGATGGAGTGGCGGGCTATTACTTCCCCAATGGTGCGACCAACTTGCAAGCGCAGTTTTTGCCCGGCTCAGGCGCATGGACCACCATCAATCCGACCGACTCCGACTCGACGGTTTACACCGATTACTACCTACAGCTCTGGTTCAATCATGGCGTTACTCCGAGCAACGCGAAATATGCGTACGTCATCCTTCCTAACAGAAGCGCTAGCAGCGTCAAAGCCTACGCATCCAACCCCGACGTCGCCATCCTCTCCAATACGCAGCCTACGTCCACGACTACCGGAATCCAAGCCGTCAAGAGTGTCGTGAGCGGCGTCGTCGCTGCTAACTTCTGGGCAAAGACCACAGACCCCGACAACGGCGGCACGGCTGATTTGATTACGGTAAGCAAGCAGTCATCGGTCATCGTGCGCGAGACCTCTAGCAGCCTCAGCGTCGGAATTTCCGATCCGACGCAAAGCAATACGGGGACAATTGCTGTCACACTGAGTGGCAAATCATCGCTCGGCACCTTGTCCCTCGATTCAGGAGTCACCGTTACGGCGACGAATCCGATCACGCTGAGCGTTAACGTCAATGGCTCCAAAGGGAAGTCCTTCAAGGCCTCTTTTCAACTCGCATCCAAACCGGTAATCAGTAGCAACTTGAGTCTCGTGGGAGCCGTAGGCAGTGCCCTGAGTTATACCATTACAGCTTCTACTAGCCCAACAAGCTACGGCGCGACCAACCTGCCACCGGGCTTAGCTATTAACACCAGTACCGGAGTGATCTCGGGATCGCCGACAACTCTCGGCACTTTCATCAGCACACTCAGCGCCACCAATGCGAATGGCACCGGCTATGCCACGTTGACTAGCATCGTCGCCAACGCGCCCGCTGACATCGTCATCACACTCAGTGCGCCAGGCGCGAGCACATGGACTTGCCCTGCGAACGTATCGGCGATTCAAGTCGAGTGCTGGGGCGGCGGCGGAGCAGGCGGCAGCGCATATCGCAACGGCAGCGGTACGCGCCAAAACGGCGGGGGTGGCGCTGGCGGTGCTTAAGCCAAGGTGTTGTCCTATCCCGTGACGTCAGGGAGCACCTACTTCATCAACGTCGGTGCCGGAGGAACGAACAGCACCTCGATCAACGGCACCACCGTTTCCGGCGCTGACTCGTGGCTAAATTCGATCAACTCACCATCCGCGACCCTCATCGCCAAAGGCGGACTTGGCGGCGCAACCGCCGTGGGCACGACCGCGCAAACCGCGAGCGGTGGAGCAGGCACCGTATCACAAAGCAAGGGTGATGTTGTCTTCTCAGGCGGCAGCGGCTTCAGCGCTACGTCCAGTTCCGGCGGTGGCGGAGGCGGCAGCAGCGCAGGGATCGCTTTGACCGGAGTCAGCGCTACATCCAGTGTAGGTGCGACTGCGCCAAACGGCGGTGGCAATGGCGGCACAGGCTCCAGCAGCACCGGCAACGGCACCGATGGCATCGCACCAGGCGGCGGTGGCAGCGGCGCTAGCGATGCCAGCCAAAACGTTCGGAGCGGCGGCACTGGCGGCACTGGCCAAGTCATCGTCACCATCAAGCAACTGATCGGTGTCGCGGCTCTGACTCCGATCGAAAATTGGCGACAACAGTTTTTCGGCAGCGCCACAAACTCGGGCAACGCCGCAAACTCAGCCGATCCCGATGGCGATGGTTTGACCAATCAGCAGGAATACATCTTTGGCACTCTGCCCAGCGCCCCGACAAATAGCGCACTCCTTGGCACCTCCGCGTCATCGACCCATCTGACACTCACCTTCATGGCCATCCAAGCTTCAGGTTCCAACTACACGAGTCTCACGCGGCACTACGCCATCGAGACCACGACCGACCTCACGATCTGGACACCGGTCACAGGTTACACCGACATCACGGGCAACAATCAGACCATCACCGCCACGCTGCCGCTTGCAAGACCGAAGGGATTCTGCCGCCTGAAAGCCTGGTTGCAATAGCCCGCCCCACCGCAGGGTTTGAAAGCATTTCGATTCATTCTCCCGCCCGCATGAAACGCATCCTACTGCTGCTCATCCTCACTGTGGCGAATCAAACCCCATTTCCCTGCCCTCCGGTCCGACCACCGCCTCTTGCAGCGGGCCTCGACCAATCCACATTTCCAGTTCTGCCATCGCCGCCCTGACGTTTCCTGCCGCCCCTGCGGCTATCATGCGGGTGGTGGAGATGGGAGCGCCCCACCGCCTCGCGAGGAATGCCGCGAGAGCCTCGTTTTTAGGGGGGTGGAGGCGGAAGGTTTGAAAGCGTTCGGTGAGGCAGCTTAGGTCAAGGTTCGTGGTGCCGAGGAGGGCATGGCCGGGTTTCATCCGGTCGGCGATCATTCGGTAAGTTTTGAATTCAGAATGCAGCGGACGCACCAGACAAGGGAACTGCTTGCGATGGAAGGTGGTAGCCTTTCCGTGCAGGTGCAGGCGGAGTTTTACGTCAACGCCACGGCAAAATTCAAACTCACCCATGATCAGGTGGTGAGAATTCTTGAGTCGCTCGAAGCCTACCCAGTTCTGGCAGTCACCGAAGCTGTGTTCTGGGTGGCAGTCCAACTCAAGAACCGCTACAAGCTCTCTTATTGGGATTCCGCAATCATCGCCGCCGCCGTGGAACTTGGATGCCAGACCGTTTATTCGGAAGACTTGAATCACGGACAGACCTATGCGGGCGTTCGTGTCATCAACCCATTTGTCGAGTAACCTTCGTAAAACGCAGCCGCCATGGTGCCGCGTTATCAGGTGTAGGAATATACGCCCCCTCGCACAAGGGATGGCGATAGGGTCGGCCTTCACATCCTCCATCCGCATTTGCTGCGCTGCCACTAGACGCGGAAAATCTCCGTTGGCATACGGAGTGAACCACCAGCTTCAGTATTCTTCGGACCGCATGATCGTCGTGATCGATCGGTGCCACTCGGTGATGATGGAGAACTGGTCGCCGCCAGTGGTGCGGTAACAACCAGCAGCCGACTGCTGTGGACAAGGGCGTCTTCGTTCGCCTGTGGGTCTTAGTAGCAAAGTTCCTCGCCCCAATCGCCGCAGTGGTGACGGCGAAGGGAGTGGATTGAATCCACCTCTAGCACAAGTGCTCCGGGAATGGCGTAGGTTTTCCCCAACGGGAAGCGGGGTGACATCAGGTGCATGCCCATGGGGATCTCTGGGGGGTGGTTGGCAAGGAATCGATGCCCCTGCCGCAAGAACAAGCTGGCTTACCCGCAGGCAAATAGGCATCAAGACGCTGTCCGATCCCTTTCAGGAACTTGGTGCCGACTTCGGTGAAGAAGTTGAACGTCGTGCCAGTTGGGATGTGGTGGAACCTACGGGAAATCGTGGCAATCAAGGCAGCGAGAAAGGGCCAGCGCGCTAACTAATTTCGCAAAAGACCCAAGTTTCGTCTTGCTATCCGGGAGGGGCTGCAGAATCCTAACAACGCATTTATTAGATATCCATGAAAGTTCAAAACGCACTCACTCTTGCGGCCTCTGCCGTCCTCTTCACTTCCGCCAATGCCGACATCACGATTGACTGGGTCACGATTGGCAACGCGAACAACGCGGCTGACACTGCGGATGGTGATGTAAACACTACCGGAACTCAGATGTACGGTTCGGTCGATCACATTTACAAGATCGGCAAATACGAGGTGACTAACGCACAATACGGCGCGTTCCTTAATGCCAAGGGCCAGTCGAACACCAACGGCATCTACAATTCCAGCATGTCCAGTAATGGCATCACGCAAAGCGGGAGTTCTGGCACCTTCAGCTACAGCGTGACCAGCGGCTTCGAAAACAAGCCGGTGGTTTATGTCTCATGGTTCGATGCCGCACGCTTCAGCAACTGGCTTGGCAACGGTCAAGGCGCGGGTGATACGGAAACCGGCGCCTATACACTCAGTAACGCAACCAGTGGGATCATCACCGTGAATGTGGGAGCCACCGTTTACATTCCAAGTGAAGACGAGTGGTACAAAGCGGCATATTATAATCCAGCAACTACAACCTACACAGTTTTCCCGAATGGTCAGAACACGATCACAACGACGGATGCGAATTACAATAATTCCGTGGGCTCAACAACGAATGTAGGCACCTACAGCGGTGATCCAAGTTCTTATGGGACCTTTGACCAAGGGGGTAATGTCGGGGAATGGGCTGACGGGATCAGCGGTACATCGCGTGTGCGCCGTGGCGGGCGCTTCGACAATGTCGAGTCCTCTTTGGCTGCCTATACTCGCGGTGCGGGCGTTCCCACATCCGAGTCAAACAGCCTCGGGTTCCGAGTCGCCAGTGTCCCTGAACCCACGTCGATTGTACTGACGATACTCGCCAGCTGCACGATATTGATCCGCAGGAAACGCTAGTCCTCCAATTTCCACTTTCTAACAAACGCAAGGGCGGGTCTTCGGATCCGCCTTTGTCGTTGAAGCCCGTTGGCATCAACGCTAGGGGTAAGCGTGGTCTGTAGCACCGCCTGAAGATGGTGGCCGATGGTACTTCATAAGTGTCATCGTTTGCAGACCTATGACACTTATGAATGAATCTCTC
>JAPJNB010000109.1 GCA_026461385.1 Akkermansiaceae bacterium | reverse complement strand
CCGCTACCAGGGCCGCACACGCGGCGAGGCATTGAAGTTCCTCAAGCAGTCCATCGGGCGCAAGACGCTCAACGGACTGGTCTTCACCATCACCGAAATCCCGGTGCCACTGATCCGTGAAATCGTCGCGGAAATTCTTGGCGGTGAAATTCCTGCGACGCCGCTACCGATCGAGGAATCCCCCGTCGAGCCTGAGCCAGGAACACCGCTCGCCAAACCCGTTCCGGTCGCCAGCGGCGGTAAACCGGGCAATCCCGGTTTCGGTAAAGACCTCTGGACTCAGGTAAAAGCCTATTGGGAGGGATGCCACAGCGCGAAAAAGACTGCCGAGCACTTCGGCTTATCATCCAACACGCTCAAAACCCGCATCCGCAGGGAGGGCTGGAACCAATGAGCGCCCCCGACTGGACACCGAACGTCGGCGACGGCGCGACCGTCTGTCACTACAGCGAACTAACTGCCTGCACAGTTGCGCGGTCCTGCACCGTCATTTTGATGACCGCCCGACCAGAGACCTAAATGACTAAAATGCTGATTCACATCGAAGGACAAACCATTTAGCGACCGCAGGACGCACTCTTTTCACTAGACTAATGAAGCCAGAAACCAACGTTCGAAGAACAATTTGAATTTGTCCGGGTGCGCGGTTGGGCTGCGGAGCTTGCTATATTATGTCGTGCTTGAATCGCAAATTTCCCCTGATATATTCGCTTTCTGATTTGATCACCATCCGCAAAATTCTAACACTTGCTGTATTTTCCTGCCTGCCGCAAGGGGAACTCGCGGCGGCGATCTCCGTAGATGTCTTGGTGAATAGGGACCCAATTGCCCGGCAGGGGTCTAATCTCACTCTACCGGCGGGCACCAACGACCTGCGTTTTTTTGTAAAACCCCAGTCGCTGTCGGTGCGTTACAAACTCGAAGGTCTCGATGAGGACTGGAAACAGAGAGTGGATACCATTTTCCTCCGAGTGGTTTTTTTCAACCAAAAAGGCGACCCGATCCAAATGAACCCCTTCCCCGCGAGCGGTCGAAGCGCGGGCTGGGGCAAAACGACCGAGGACTCCGAATTCACTCCGCGGGTTGAAAATGTCACCGTGCCACGTCATGCGGTCTACATGTCCCTCGCCATGACCACCGCCGGACCCGCCTCGCTCATCGGGATCTACGCGATCAAGGATTTGAGGGTCTCCGCGATGGGAGAATCCGAGTTCACTACCAAGGTCCTGATGTCCGCCGGCGGATTTCTAGAAAAACCCAATGCGGAGTGGAAAAAATCCGGCACCCATCCCTCCATGGCGAGCATGCTCGAACACCAAAATCAGACGGATTCCTCACCCATTCTCCAGATCGTCGACGACGACATCAACGCCCATGCCGACTGGACGACGGGGATCAAGATTCCTCCTGACGTCGCTAACCGCGGAACCCTGGAAATCAGTTGGAAAGAAGCCTACAACACGGGATTGGGCGACAACTTCACAGCGGTCTACGAGCGTCTTCCCGCTGGGAAATACCGTTTCGTGGTTGAAGACCTCTCCTTACTGGGGAAACCGCTGCAATCGAGAGTCTCTGTTTCTATTATCGTTCCGCAGGTTTTCTGGAAGAGCTTCTGGTTCTGGGGGGCCGCCACCTTGGTACTCGCCTTGATTTCGATCGTGATCGGACGTTATTTGCTCCGTCGAAAAATTCGCCTCCATCTGGAGCAGGAGCGGATGATTTCCGAGGAGCGGCGGCGGATCGCGCTGGATTTGCACGACGACATCGGCACGCGAGTTTCCCACATCTCGTTGGTCGCCTCCCATGCCGACAACACCATCCTCCATGAAGAAGCGAACAAGGCGTTCGGACAAATTTCCTCCATGTCCCGCGACTTGATCGGTGCCCTATCGGAATCCGTGTGGATGCTCAATCCAAACAACGACGACTTGGAATCGCTGGTGGATTTCCTCTACCGACTCGTCAACGAACTCTGCCGCTTGAAGAATATCCGTTGCCGGGTGGACGCGGTGTTCGTGATGGAGAAACAAACCATCAGCTATGAATTCCGGCACAATGTGAGCCTCGCGGTCAAAGAGTGCGTGAACAACGTGCTGAAACATTCGCACGCCACCGAGCTCGATATGAAAATCGAACTGGAAAAGAACATTCTTGCGATTAGCATTACCGACAATGGTATTGGTATCTCCGAAAAATCCCGCAGCACCGGTCTCGGGCTCGACAGCCTCAAAAGCCGCATGAAATCCATCGCTGGTAATTGCACGTTCGAGCACCTTGCCGAGGGAGGTTTGCGGATTATTCTAACCGCGCCAGTGGCATAACTCACCAAATAGGAATCAAATGATCCCCGAGAAAAAAAGCGTCGTCATCGTCGAAGACGACCTCCGACTCCAGCAGCACCTGATCGAAATCATCAGGGGCGCGAATGACATCACCTTTTTGGGTGCAGTTTCCTCCGCCGAGGAGGCCGAGCTGAAGATCCCCGCGCTCCGGCCTGACGTCGTTCTAATGGATATCAACCTGCCTGGAAAGTCAGGCATCGACTGCATCCGCGGGCTGAAGAAGCGCCTACCAAAACTCGAAGTAGTGATGCTCACGGCCTACGAGGAGGAGGACAACATTTTTCGGGCGCTGAAGGAGGGTGCGAGCGGTTATCTCATCAAATCGAGCAATTCGAATGACATTCTTGATGCCATCCGCGACGTGTTCGCCGGCGAGTCTCCGTTCTCTGGCCCCATCGCGCGGAAGATGGCGATGTATTTCCGGGAAGAGCGGCAAAACCAAGATGAACGTGAAACCCTGTCCCCTCGGGAAACCGAAGTTCTCAAGCTATTGGCCGCCGGATACATCCATAAGGAAGTGGCGGATCGCCTAGACCTCACGGTGCCCACTGTCCGGACTTACGTGAAGCGCATCTGCTTCAAGCTGCACGTCCGCAGCAAGGTGGAGGCGATCATCAAATACCTGTCTTGATCCCCAGACCAGGTTAGGCTCCCTTCGCCCTGTTCTGGAAATCTCGGGGATATCGCGTGCTCCATTTCCGACGAAACTGACAGGCGGGTCACTTACGGCGCGTTGGGAGATCCATCCGAGCGTGGTTGGGCTTTTGGGGGACTGGGCGGTGATCGATCGCTATGATCGATTCGAACATGACGGTCGATTTCTGATAGTGACTTTAAATCGTTTTTGACAGAAACGAGTCGCTCAGGGATTGATTTTCGCATGACGCGCTCGCCCCGAAGCAAGCGACCGCCCTCCCCTGTCAACCAGAGGTAGTGGTCGCTGGGAAGTCCCTCGTAGGTGACGAATGGGTTGGCGCCGACTGGGGGTGCGTTGGTGCATTTGAAAATGGCGGTTCCTTCGTCAACCTCGTCGAACATGGCCACATAGATCATCGTGGCTCCTGCCCTTTTGGCACCGCTAAACTGGGACCACAGGAACTGGCCTTTCAACCTTGGCGTCCAGTCGAATGAATCCTGCGGGTTCTTGTTGTGCCAACTGAATCCTGGAAAGACCACTGGCAGAAAATCAATGGCCCGGTCGCTGCACCACTTGATATCCGCCTTGTAATACTTGTCGGCGTGGGCGCTCGCATCGGCGGGGGTGGAGTAGCGGCCGGGAGTCCATGGGCTGATGACATCGGCAAGTTTCAGTAAGTCATGGAACGCTGGGTCGGTGATGGCATCCCGGTTTTGATTCCGCCACCCCGTGGGCACGCCGAGCATAACCGAGCAGCCGTCGGCTTTGAAAAACTCGACGAGGGCACGGCATTCCTGAAGCGTGTACTCTCGCTTATCATTGAAGCCGATGCCCCAGATCGCGACGAGAGGCTTCCCCTCGTGATGCAGGTAGGCGGGGTCACAGCCCATTTTCATCTTGTTCCTGAGCATCTTCCAGTCCTCTGAAATCACGGCCGTCTCGCCGGCATTGAGTCCGCTTAGATCGTACATGACCGCGTAAGTCCGGCCGTTGAGATTGGCACCTTCCCGGCAATTCGAGAGCACCACGTCCTTGTGATGTCGCAAGGATTCACCTTTCAGACCGTTGGCGAAACGTTGCACGAAGACCCCGTCGATGCCGTAGTCGCGCATCCATTTGAAATGCCGCAACACCGTGGAGCGGTTGTGGGAGCTGAAAACGACCGCCGCCTCTCCGTTCGCGTGCTTAAAGCCGGTGAGAAAGCACTCTGCGGGGGTGGCCTCGGACATGTCGGGCCAAATATCGACGGTGACATTTCCGGGTGCGAAGGGCTTTGATCCATTGCGCGCCCAGTGGGTCCAGCCGAGACCGGCGCCATCGTCCGGGGCATTGAACCAACCTTGGTAGCCCGCCATCACCTTGCCCTTCAAGGTCGTGGTATCCACACTTTTGGCGCTGGTTCCGACATACGGAGTCAAGGGATCGACCTTTACCTCCGCATTCAGCGATGCCGCCAAGAAAAGACTTAAACGCAGCGTGGTGGAGATGATTGCCATTGAGAGTGTTGGGCCCATGCTGCCAAGACAAACGCAATAGAGGACTCTGGAGGTCCCCTATCGGTTGTACTTAGAAGCGATTCTGTTATTTCATTATTCGCCAATTTTTAGAAATAGGGTAGTCCCCAAAACGACGACATTTTCTGCGGCTGACCCATTCATCTTACCTTCCAAGATGGAAATCCGTCTGGCATGAGCAAGACTGAGTGACTTAAAATCCCAGCTAGCGATACAATCAATGTCCTCGCTTTGTGGACTATGAGAAATCTCCAATCTTCATAAGATTTGTATTTCTCGCATGGGGGGGATCGTCTCATCAAACCCAATTCCCCAGTCTACTTCATGAACATTAAATCGATTCTTCTCATCTGCATATTGCCCGCTCTAGCGGCAAAGGCGGATGTCATCACAAGCTTTGGGAACGTCGGCCCATTAGAGAATGGGACTAACACTTTCCGCACGGCGGTGATCAACGACACCATCACCCTCGCCTACACCATCGACGGAGCGGGGGCGGTTTCACTGGATGCCTCCACTACCACCAGCAACACCACATTCGTCAATCTGGTCAACCAGTTCGATCGTTCAGGCGGCACGGCGGGTTCCACAACCAGCCGCGCCCTCTTCAATACCACATTTAGCCTCAAAATCGTGCCGGTGAGGTTATCGAGCCCGAACCTGAGCATCACTACCCTCAATGGCGGCGGCCTCGGCATACAGGGGCAGAATTCAAACTGCGTGGACGGTCGGACGCTGACAACGAGTTATCCAGAGACACTGAAATTCGAACTGACCGCGCCCGCGGGAATGACCCTTAAGTTCAAATCCTGGTCATGGGTAAGCGGATCCGGAGGGGATGTGCGCTTTTCGGATGGCACAAACCTTCAGGATTTCGCCAACCTCGCAGAATTTGGCAGCAGCCCATTCGGCCTCGTGACCAGTGTACTCAGCCTCGGCAACGGCGGCACCCTGTCCTTTGGCGAAACCCCAAACTCCAGCAACGGAGCGGGCCTCGGCGGGTTCACCTTCGAGATCCTCAGTCCGCCACTAACCGCTAACGATGCGATCGTGACCTTTGCCAACAGCGGCACCGGATTCGGCTCGTCGACTGATCCGACGACCACTCCCTACATCACCTCCTCAAATAACACTGCGCCAATTACCCTAGCCTTTTCCATCAACGCCAATGGAGTGATTTCCCTCAATGCCTCCACCACCAGCACCAACGCCACATTTATCAACATGGTAAACGAGTGGGACCGCAGCAATGTCGGATCGGTTGAGAATCTCTCTTGGCTCAATACATCGTTCACCCTCACGGGCGTCGGCTCCGGTGGAGGAAACCTCGCCATCACCGAGCTTGGCGGCGGAGGCATCGGAATCCAGGGCGAGAACTCGAACCGGGTCGATGGTCTGAATTACGGCACGGGTGGCGCGACCTCCACTCCGGAGACCCTGACTTGGACACTCACCGGCGCACCAACTGGCATGTCGCTGAGTTTCAAAAACTGGTCCTATGTGGAAGGCAATGGCGGCGACATCCGGGTCTCAAACGGAACGACCGATGCCGACTTCCCCAACATGTCGGGAGCCACCGGAAAGGTGAGCATCCCTACTAACTTTTTGCTTAGCAATGGCGGCTCCCTCACATTCAAAGAAATTCCCGGAGTTGGTCTAACCGATGGTGCGGGCATCGCCGGCTTTACCTTCGCTGCGGTCGCGCCTTCCGCACCTCCAGCGCCCGATGGATTTGACAACGGCGCGGGAAACAACCTGTGGAGCAATGCCACGAACTGGAGCCCCAATGCCGTGCCCGCGTCTCCCACCGATGCAATCATCAATGGCTATGATGTCATTCTTAACAGCGTGGCATCTACTAACCCAGACGAACTCTTGATCGCCAATGGCTCGCTCACCGTGACCGGCAGCGGGGCGCTGTCGTTGCGTGCCATGACCATCGGCCGCGATCTTACCAAAACCGTCCGGTTGGTAATCAATGGTTCGGGCGTATCCTTCCGCTACAACGGATCATCCGGCACCGATGAGTTTGCAGTCGGCTCCGCCGCCACTCTCGAAACCAAAGTTGACTCGGGCGGCAGCAAACCGCTCGAACTGGGTGCCGCCAAACTCGTGCTCGACATCGGCTCGCAGTGGATTGTCGACGGCACCAATGCCAGCGGCCTTCCCTATCGTATCGGCGACCGTTTGGTACTAGCAAACTGCGGCTCGTTCTCCGGCGACACGAATGCCATTCGCACCCGTAATTTTGACCTTCCTTCCAATCGTCGGCTCGAATTGGTCGCCACCTCCACCTCCATCTACTACGAGGTGAAAGCCCAGACCGCCGCCAGCGGGCCGAATATTATCATCATCAACACCGATGACCAGGCCGCCGACCAGCACTACGGCTTTGATGGCAGGAATTGCATTACACCGACGCTGGACTCGCTCGTTTCCACCGGTCTGAAATTCAACTTGGCATTCTGCTCCGCGTCCGTATGCGGTGCCTCGCGCTACTCGCTGCTCACCAGTCGTTGGCCCTCGCGCAATACCAGCGACACCTTCATATCTCGCTACCCGCTCGGAACACTCGGTCGCTTCGGCGTGTCAGACACCGAGCTGGAGCATGACGGCCAAAACATCGGCGCCTGGCTGCAAAAGGTCGGCTACCGCACCGGCTTTGTCGGAAAATCCCACGTGCTCGATGACGAGTTGTTAGCAACCGCCAATTGGGCATCCAAGGGACTCATCACCTACGGCCAGACGGACGATCCGGCCACCAATACCACCGTCAACGCGGCCATGCAGCACAACCACCGCATCGTCTGCCAGAAGATGCGCGCGCTGGGATACGATTATGTCGACGGCTTCTATCACGCTAACCTCAAGGAACTCTACAATGATAAGCTGAACGTCCACAACGAGGAGTGGATCACCAGCCGCGCCCTGAAATTCATCGATGAAAACCGCAACGAGCCTTTCTTCCTCTACATGGCGCCCACCATCAACCACGGGCCGGTCAACGATAACCTCACCACCGACCTGAACGCCAACCCGCGCTACACCAGCGCCGGCTACCTGCCCAACGAGGACTACTCATTCATGCCGACGCGCGCGTCGATCATCGCTCAAGTGCAAGCCGCTGGCAAAGACCTCATCACCGCCCGCGAGACCTGGATCGATTACTCGGTCCAGGCCATCCTCGACAAGCTCACCGCCTACGGCATCCGCAACAACACGCTGATCATTTTCACCTCCGACCACGGCGAGAAGACGCTCTCCAGCCCAACGATCTGGGGCAAAACCTCGCTCTACGACTTGGGCCTGAAGGTGCCTCTGGTGATGAATTGGCCGAATGGCATCGCCTCGCCCGGTCGTGCGTACAACGAATTGGCCAGTCACGTGGACATCGGTTCCACACTGCTTGCACTCACGGGGGCCTCCAATCTACCGACCCGTGCGCTGGATGGCGTCAGCCTGGTGCCGGTACTCAACGGTAGCAGCGCGGCGGTGCGTAGCGACGTCTTCAGCGAGATGGGCTACGCCCGCAGCGTTCGCACCAAGACCCGCAAATACATCGCCGTCCGCTACACCCCGTCGATTTACACCCAGATCGCGAGTGGTTATCGTTGGCCGGAATACAACGCCAGCACAACGACGGGAGGAACCGTCCCGCGACCCTATTACATTAACAACAGCGGTCTTGGTGGGGGCGTCGCGACGACCAACCCGACCTATTTCGATGACGACCAACTCTACAACCTGACCACCGATCCGGGCGAAAACACCAACATCTATGGACAAGAGCCTGCCACCACCTACGACCTCAAGAAACGCCTCGCCAGCTACATCGGCGGCATTCCCAACCGCCCGTTCCGGCAGTTCAGCGACAGTTCCAAGGAGTTCTCACCCACCCCGTCTGCTACACCTCAACCGCCGCAGTCACTTCAAGGGCAGTTCCAAGGAGTCAACCAAGTCAAACTCGACTGGATCGACGCCGCGAACAGCGAGCTTGGATACATCATTCAAAAATCCGTCAACGGAGGCCCATTCCAGATCATCGATGAAAAACCATCCGGAGTCACCACCAGCACTGTCTCGGTGAACGCGGGCGTGGAGGACATCGTTCTGCAAGTCTCCGCCTACAATTCGCTTGGCGATGCGGGTGCGTTGAATCCGGTGGATCTGCTCACGCCGAACTCCTGGCGTTTCCGAACCTTTGGCACCGCCGATCCGACTCTCATCGCGCCGGCCAGCCAATGGAACGCCGATGCCGACGGTGACGGACAAATAAATTTGTGGGAGTATGCCTTCGCGACCAATCCCCTCGCGTCATCCTCGGTCGCGCGTTCCGAGGGCCGAATCACCGCGCAAGGCCAGGACTCTTATCTAGAATACTTGGTGCCCCGTGACGCCCGCAGAAATATTCAGATTGTGGGCGCCGTATCAGAGGATCTCATCACGTGGTTGAAAGGTGCGCCAGCCTGTGTGGTGGCCGAAGATACCCCGACCCACCTGCTTTTCCGTTGCGCCTCGCCTGTCAAAGACCATCCCAAGCAGTTCATCCGGGCTGAAATCGCACAGCCATAAATTCCATGAATCCTATGAATCCCACAAACCGTCCATCCCTAATCGAAATCAAGCCGCGAGCCTCGACAAAAGGCTTCACCCTCGTCGAGCTCTTGGTCGTCATCACCATCATTGTGGTTCTTGCCGCTCTCACGACCGTCGGCATCGCGAAAATCAGATCCGCGGCGCGGGGGACCACCTGCACTTCCAACCTCCGGCAGATCGGGGCGGCCATGCTTTCCTATGCGTCCGATAACAACAGCCAGTTGCCACCGCTCGAAGATAGAACAGGCTCTGGCGATAGCCTATTAGGGATCTGGCCAAAGATCATCGCAGATGGTGGGTATCTCCCCAGAGTCACCAATAGCAAAGGCATACTTTCCTGCGGTGCCGGCGCCTGGGCTTGCTCAGACTGCACCGTCGTGCAAACCAATTACCAAGGCTACGGCGTGGCTGAAGGAACTGTCATGAAAGTAAAAAAATCATCAGAGCCCGATGCAAAGGCTTCGACCCTCCTCCAGATCCCTGATCCCGAGCGAACATGGTTGGTGGGGGATGTGGCCAACCAAGCGCCCGATCTCAAAACAGGCTGGTATGCAACCTGGGCAAATCCCTCGAGGTGGGGCGCACGCACTCCTGCCGCGCGTCACTCGAAAAAGGTCAACGTCTGCATGGTAGACGGACACGTGGAAAGCCTGACGCTGAAGGAACTGCAAGCGCCGGACAAGAACTATACGATGTACAAATAGTGGAGGGTCCGTTCAGCGCTTATTCTTTTTGCTGCCCGATTTCTCGGCATCGACCGATAGATCCACCGTCCGATCAATTGTTTTCCCGTTAGGTCCGGTTAGAAAGATCACATAAGAACGGTTGTTGTTCGCCACCGGCCAGCGAGTCGTGGCGATGGGCTTGTCTCCCGCGTCGCCGCGCTCGCTCATGGTGATGTTTTAGTAGTGGTTTTCACTGGGTTCGGTGGGGCGCGACTTGGTGGCCTCCCCCGCTTCAAGCACGAGTTCGGTGGCACCTAGATTCAAAACCACGGATTTCGCGGATCGGTTGATGAAGAAATAATTGCCCGCTTTGAACGAGTCGTCGTCGAGCCGGACGACCAAGGACCTGCCTTCAGCGGGCAGCGTGATTCCTGTGTCGGATTTCCCTGCTCCCCTGGCGTTCTGGATGCCACACGGTAGGCAGCTGACGGTGAGGAGAAATAGCGGCAGGCGGAGTGGCACGGGTTGGTGAGCTCGAGGCTTGCGGAAAAGGCTTCATTCGGCAGGGGCCACGGGTGCCAACTCCTCGTCAACCGCCTGATAGGTCATCCGTCCGTTTTGGCTGCGATAGAAGAAAATATAACAGCGCCCCTTGTCCCTGTGCGGCCAGCGGGTGTCAGCGAATGGGCGGGCCTTGCCCTTGTCGGGCTCGAAGAAGGTGACTTGGTAGTAGGGTTTCTCCCCTTGCGGCGGCGCCTTGGCGAACACCGCCACGCGCGGCTTGATAAGCACCTTGGACGGCCCGAGAGAGGCTCCCAAGTTGCTCTCCGAGGCGTTGAAAAACAGCACGCTGTCCGCACCAAAGCGGGATTCTCCGCCATTGACGACGTGGCATTTGTAGGTTTCCCCGGCAGGTTCCAGCAGGATGATGAAATTCTTGCCTTGCTCTGGTAGCACGACGTTTGCAACAGCGCGGTAGCCGGATTCCTGCTTGGCGTCCGGAACCGCGAGGACGAACTCACGGGTGCTGGGCTTGAATGGATCGCTGAGGCCGCGCGCGCCGATCTGGACTGCTTCGCCGGCCACGTTGCCAGAAAGCGGGTGGAGCTTGACGACCGGCCCGCCCGGGACGAGCAACAGCGCACGAACGCCTGCCGTTTGGGTCTCCGGGGCGGCGGTCAGGGAGCCGGCGTAACAAGCGGCGACCAAGATGAAGTTAGATAGTTGGCGGAACATGGCGCGAAAAGTCTGTGAGTTTCGATTGCGGAGCGTCAGGAAATCTCGCTGGAATTCAGATAGCGGAAGGAAATGATCTTGAATCGGCGTCCGAGGGCGAGGTTGGTCAGGGATTTCGGAACGGCGTCATAGGCCTTGTCAGCGGGATCGATGTAGTCGGGTACGCGCTGGACGATGGCTTCACACCACGAGCGCGCCAGCACGATTTTGCCGGAGGCATCGCGGGCCTCGCCGTAGCCGCGGATCACGAAGGTGTCCCCACGCACCGTGACCAAGGGGCCGAGCGTGGTGAGCAGGTCACCCTGTTTCACATAGCCGGGAGAACCGATGGCTTTGGGACCCGCCTCCGCCTCGGGAAAAGGGAAATTCTGGGCAGAGGCCTCTGCCATAGTAAGGGCGCGATCTCCCTGGCGGAACGCCGCGTTGATCGATACGTCCTTGTCATCGAGCGCGCTTTGCAGCGGACCGGACAGTGCCAGATCCTTGTCGGAACCGGGGCGGCGGTTCACGAAATCGGCGATCGAGAGGAAGGGGCCGCGGCTACGCACTTGTTTGACAATCGCCTTGGCGAGTTCTTCGATCTGCGCGTCCTTCAGACTGCGAAAGCCGAGCCATTGGTCCTGATCCGCGGAGTCGCTGAGGCTGGCATCGTCGATCTCGTTAGCACCGGGCTCAAGTAGCGCGGCGACAGGAGTCCCCGTGGTCGCGATCAAATCCGCATTTTTCTTGAGACTGGGCGTCGGACTGATGGGGACCACGGCACCCTTGAGACCGGAAAGAAACCCTCTCCACGCGGCGACCGAAGTGGAATTGACGTTGAACATCCCGTCCACCATCAAATTTGCGGCGATGTGGTCGGCCGCGTCAGACGCGGGCTTGCCGGAAGGAAAAATCGCATCGAGCGTGACCTTGGGATCGGAGGACCACGCTCTCATCCGGGTGTTGGGCAGGGGTTTATAAATGGTGGTATCCGTCGCGAGGAATGCTTCCAGTCGCTCCTTTTGTTCCTTGTAGGCGGTCGTGCTATTTTTGTAAGCGGAAGTGGTGCGTGGCTTGATGGAGGAGTAAAAATAAGTGTCCCAGAGGGCTAGATTGGCAAGATACGAATGATCCGCCGCATCCCGACCGGCAAGCGTGCCACGCACCTCGCCGGGTGCGAGAATGGAGGGCGCGAACGAATTGGAAATCGCATGGCTGATGGATGGTTGCAAGAACCACGATCTCTCACCGCGGGCTTGGCCAAATTTCGCCCCTTCGGCGGCCGCGTGCTGCAGGGCACCGAGTGAGTGAATCGGAGCCCGCGGGATAGAGCGGGTGATGACATGGGAGACGCCGCCAGATTTGCCATACTCTGCACCGTAGTATCCCAAGCCTTTGCTGTCGCAATCGATGATCGGGCTGTTAAGGCTGTTCACCCGACGCATTCCGACTTGTAGGGGAGAAGCTCGGACCATGTCCGGAGAGAGATTATACAAATCCTGGGCTAGGGAAGTTTCGTTCGCCCGCAGCATGGCACGGCCGGTGAAGCGGGTTGCCGAGGTCAGATTGTTTTCAAAAAAAGGATCCGACTCCGTTCGCAAGCCGTAGGTGAACACGCAGATGGGCCATTTGTTTCCATCCAGCTGGGCGATTGTTTTTGCTGCGGAGGGATCATCGTTCGGCAAGGTGGGGAAGATATTCGGGAAAGAGGACGCCGTGATGGGCGATTCGCTGCCCAGACGAGAATAGACCAGATCGATGTTAAATGAGCCGATAAATTGGCTGGTTCCACCCATCCCGAGATCATGGCTCCAGAGAAACATACCAGCATTGCTTTTCCCCGCGTTGGGAGTCATCGAGTAGGTTATTTTCTGGGAACCGTTCATCAAATTAGGGGCGGTTTCGTAGGGGATTGGGTAGGCGTAGCCTGAGGCGAACTCCCAGCCGAGTTTTCCGTCGAACTGCCACGTTCCGCTCACGGGGTTCTTGATGGTCTCTCCGAAGCCTTGGGCGATGACCTGCACTTCACCTGGCCGCATCACGAGGTTTTGAGTGCGGCCCAGCTGACCAAGGAAAAAGAACAACGCATTGTTGGAGAGTTCCTTGATGGATCGGGTATAGGCGGCCTTGCTGCCCGCCGGCCCGTTTTCCAATTTCAGATTCAAGTCATAAGGGATGGCCCAGCTCTTGAAGGTGGCGAAGGCGGACTGTGGGACGTGGAGGCAGACATCGAAGGGATTCCAAATCGTAAAGACCGGGTCGGCCACCAGAAACAGGTCATACTGCCTCACGCTTCCGACCATCTTGCTTTTGCTGATCAGCGAGTAAAGAAGCGTCAGCTGCAGCCGGGGCAGATGTTTGTAGAGCAGGAACGGATCACTCTTGTCTGCGGTGGTCACCAAAAAGGGCATGCCGGAAGGAATCGTACCGCCGTCGGCGTGCTTGGGAGGGCTGGATGGATATTCGAGCTCGGCCCAGACGTTGTGATCCACCCACAGCTCCCCGAGGTTGATGCCCGGCGTGGAGCCTACCGTGTAGAGCGGGTCGACTGCTGCAGTATTGGCTGCCGGTATAGGCTTTTCCAACAAGAAATTGAGGTCCTTGCGGAATCCTCCGGCACGCACGTTGGTCAGCAGTCCGAGCGAGGTGGTGGTGGCATCATGGAAAATCGGCTTAGCAGGCTTGGCGACGAGATCGACGGATTTCATCGAGACCATGCGGTCCAGCTTCGGATCGGCGGCGGTCACGGCACTGCCGAGAAACACCTCGTGAGCGGCGCGAGGAGCGGACTGCAACTGTGCGACGGCAAGTTCCCGATCCGTGGCTGGTGCAACGGCTCCGCCGAGCTTCGCCTTCGTGCTCTGATCGCCCACCCACCAGGCGCAACCGCCGCTGGGGAGGTCGATGAGTCCCGCTTCCACTGCATTGTGGTCAGTATCGGCGGCCACCAGGGAGACCTTCTTCGTCGCGAGGGCGGAGCTTTGCGGGGCCGCCGGATTGGTGACCACGCTTTCATCGCCAGAAATCAACCAACGGCGGAAGGTGGGTGACGGACGTTTCTCGCTACTCACCGGCCAGGAATCGTACACACCCGTCCACTGGTTCCCGCCGGACTTGTCGCCTTCTTTGAGTTGCTGGCCACCGGAGGCCGAAATGCGCTGGTCAGGCCCGAGTCCGCTCTGCAGCTCGCTCATGGCCAGCATGAGCGCCAAGCGGGCGTTGGCCTGCGCTTGTTGCTGCGCAGCAGCTCTCGTGGACGTGCGGAGACTGATGGAGGAAAGCGTCAGCAAACCCACCGCGATTACCGTCAGCAGGATCATCAGCGAAAGCGTAACGATCAAAGCAAATCCGCGGTCTACCCCAACCCGATGGGCATCGTTGGAGCGGAGCCGAGTGGTTTTGATGTGCATGAATGTGAGGAAATTTAGCGACAGATGATGGATGGCAAATAAGCGGAGACTTACGCCACCGCTCGTTTCACCATGGAAACTGGGCAAATAACTCTCAAGTCGATGGACGGTGGATTCAAGGAGCTACTGGACAAATTCCGAAAAATAATTCAATTCCGTCGGCGGCGCAGCAGGGCCAGCGCGCCCAACCCACCCACGAGCGCTGCGGCGTTCGGCTCGGGGATGGCCGTCATGGTCACGAAACGGCTGCCGGTCAGATCGCCGGTGTAGTTTGTGCCCGCTACGGCGTCGTTGTAGTTGAACGCCCATTCCATGCCGCTAAAGGTGAAGGTGGAATCATCCGCGAGAGCGCTGCTGGCGTAGTTGAAGAGGCCACCGTTCCATGCGCCGGAGTAACTGAGCAGGGTGAGCTTGTCGCCGTTGCTCCATGAACCGGTTCCGAGCTCGGTCAGGGTGAGGAGCACCGTGTTGCCCACGTCGAAGGTTAGGCTACCCGTGACGGCGGTGAGGTCACCTGCCACGCCGGCGGCAGCATCATTGTTCAATTCATAGGCAAATGTAGATCCGGCTAACAAGCTCAAGGCTCCGGTCGCTAAGCTTTCGATGCTGTTGCCGGCAGCGATTTTTCCGCCGCTCTGCACGGTGACCGATCCACCCATGCTGCCGCTCCCTTGGAGGGTGCCGCCGCTGCCGACTGTGGTGGAAGTGTTTGCCAGTGAGCCATTTACGGCGAGGGTGCCGGCGCTGACGGTGGTGGCGCCGGTATAGGTGTT
>JAPJNB010000108.1 GCA_026461385.1 Akkermansiaceae bacterium | reverse complement strand
TTAGGATACTGACCGCAACCATCAATTCTTGATTTATCGAGGGAGCGCAGGGCAGGCAGTTCCGTTTTATTTGCATGAGAAAGTGCTAGGCCTTGAATGTCACCAGCGTGAATCTGCGATTGCAGCGATGATGAGGTCGGGCAAACCGCAGCCGTGAGAATTTTCATGGCTGAATGACGGAAATGCTAATGGAATCCGATGGCGTCACTAGAACAGCCACGAGCTCACTCAAAGCTCTTGCCACTTCGCAGACTTGTCAATTCAGGATCTCCACATGCCCGGATGGGGCCAGTATCGGGTATCTGCAGTTTTTCGGCTGCCGGCCGAGATCAAGGAGAGAAATTAGCCCAGCCCACACGCAGTATCTGATGGAGTTGGCCAAGGGAAATCCACCGAAGTGGGATGACCAACGGTACAAGTTTCAGAAGAGCGCCACCTTGGACATGGCCACCCATCCAACAAAAAATCCCGAGGCTTTTCAGCTTCTGGACTCCTTAAAAATCAATGAAAAGTGCTCGAAAGAGGACTCGAACCTCCACAGGTTACCCTACTAGATCCTTAGTCTAGCGCGTCTACCAATTCCGCCATCCGAGCAATCGTTTGGTTGGGGGGCAGTTGTTATGGTGTTGCCCCCAGCTTTGCAAGCGAATCTTCAAAAAAACTCGAAAATCCTGCATTTTACTGCGATTTATCCTCTTCCGGCTTGCTTCCATGCTACCAAAAGAAACGATGTGCCAGCAAATCCTATGGAATCGATCCGAGCTCAATCCATCGTTAAGTCCTTCGGGAACACCCGCGCCCTTGATGGAATCTCTCTCGAAATCGAGCCCGGCGAGTTATTCTTTCTCCTCGGGGCATCGGGCTGTGGGAAAACCACCCTGCTGCGCTGCATCGCCGGGCTCGAAACTCCCACCAGCGGCTCGATCTTTTTCGGCGAGCGCGAGGTCACGAAAATGCCCCCTCACAAACGCGAGGCAGCGATGGTCTTCCAAAGCTACGCACTCTGGCCCCATCTAACGGTCGGCCAAAACATTGCATTCGGCCTCGAAGAACGGAAAGTGCCGAGGGCGGAAATCAAACAGCGCGTCGCCGAGGCACTCGAAATGGTCCAACTCGGCGGATTCGGCGAGCGAGCCATCGACCAAATGTCCGGTGGTCAACAACAACGGGTCTCACTCGCCCGCGCGCTGGTCGTGAGGCCAAAATGCCTGCTTTTGGACGAACCTCTATCCAATCTCGACGCCCAGTTGCGCGTGGAAATGCGCCGCGAAATCCGCCGCATCGTAAAGGAAAACGGCCTAACAGGAATCTATGTGACCCACGACCAAGAAGAGGCACTCGCGATGGCCGATCGCATGGCTGTGTTGACGCGTGGTCAGATCGGCCAGATCGGCACGCCAGAACAAATTTACCGCACCCCACAAAGCGCTTATGTTGCCCACTTCATCGGCGAGACCAACTTGCTCACAGGGAATGCCATCGACTTCAATGATGGCTACGTGGTGGTTGAAACTGCAGCGGGTCGCCTAACAGGTCGTGTCTCTGATTCAAACTGGTCACCGGTTGCCGGGGAGGCAGTTCAACTATCCATCCGCCCAGAGGCGTGGCGACTCCATGATACCGAGGGCGACAATGCACTCGCCGGCACCATCATAGAACGCAGTTACCTCGGCCAGCGAATTCAATACTGGGTCGAGACCGCAGTTGGCCGCCAGCAGGTCGTGGAGATGAACCCTCACCTAATCCACGAACCCAGCACCGCAAAAATCGTCCTGCATGCTCGCCATGACGATGTGGTCATATTAAAACCGTAATTGTCCCACTCGATGAGAACGCGCGCATCGATCATTTTTGGACTGTTGGTGATCATCATCGCACTGCCGATCGCATTGCGGCGGCAGACGGCCACCACCACGGCAACCAAAGCGGATGACACGCTCGTGATTCTGAGTCCACACAATGAATCGATCCGTCAAGAATTCGGCGAGGCCTTTGCCGCGCACTGGAAAAAAACCTCAGGCCGATCGCTTTACATCGACTGGCGGACGCCAGGTGGCACCTCGGAAATCCGGATGGTGTTAGATGCAAGTTTCAAAGCTGCGGATGAAACTCGGCGTAATGGAATCGGCGTGGATTTGTTCTTCGGCGGTGGCGAGCCCGACTTCGCGAGTCAGGCGAAAAAAGGCAGGCTCCTTCCCTTAAGCGTCTTCGGTTTGCACCCAACGTGGTTCGCAAACGATGGAATCATTCCCGAGACCTTCACCGGCGAGCGCTACTACCCGACCGACCACGTCTGGGTCGGGACCTGCATGTCTCAATTCGGCATTTGCTATAGTCCAGACGTTCTCAAACGACTGCAAATCCCCCGTCCAACAACATGGAATGACTTGGGTGATCCACGTTATGCAGGCGCAATCGCACTCTCCGACCCCACCAAGAGCGGGTCAGTGGCCCGTGCATTCGAGTTGTTAGTCCAGTCGGAAATGCAGCGGAATCTAATGAAATCTAACACGGATCGCACTGCAGCGATGGATGCCGGTTGGTCGGCTGGTCTTCAACTGATCCAGCGGATGGCGGCCAATGCACGTTATTTCACCGACAGCGCCTCGAAGATTCCCCAAGACATCGGGCAAGGAAATGCTGCCGCCGGCATGTGCATCGATTTCTATGGGCGCTCATTTGCTGATGAGCTCAAATCAACCTCTGGCGAGTCACGCGTCGTTTGGATCGCGCCCGTGGGCGGCACCACCCTGAGCGGCGATCCAATCGCAGTGCTGAAGGGAGCGCCCCACGAAGCAATCGCTCAAGCCTTCGTCGAATTCTGCCTCAGCATCGAAGCCCAGACGCTATGGTTTGGCAAACCCGGCACGCCTAACGGCCCGAAAGCTCGTGCACTCCACCGCACCCCCATCCGCCGCGACATCTACACCCCGGGGATCTTGGCGAACTCAACCATGCCTCTCGCAGATCCCTACCACGCCCCGGCAAATTTCATCTATCAGCGCGAACTCACCGGAGCTTCATTCAACACGCTGCGCCAATTGGTCAAAATCATGTGCATCGATTCGCACGAAGAATTGAAGTCGGCTTGGCAAGCGATTCGGAATGCTGGGATGCCTGCCGATGCACTCGCAGTTTTTGCGGACGTCTCGCGGGTGAGCTATGTCAAAGCAGGTAAAGGCGACCCTTTGCTTGATGGCCCAGATGCGCTGAAAGTTGCTGACCATGCCACGGAACTCGGCGAATGGTTCCGCGCCAATTATCGCAAAGCTGAGGCCATCGCCCGTGCGAAATCCCAAAGCGCTACCCACCCATGAAACGCGGCACCGCCATTACCATTTCTCTCATCGTTGGCATCCTGTTTGCGGTGTTTTTCATCTATCCTGCCGGCATGATCGTGAAACAAGCGTTCGAAGGTGTGCGGGCAGACGGCACACACACTTTCACCCTCGACTTCGTGGTCACGGTTTTCCGAAACCCGATCTATCAGGAAGGCCTCTGGAATGCTTTCTTGTTAGGAATCGGTAGTACTCTCGCCACACTCGCAATCGCTTTCCCCTTGGCCTTGATCGGCCACCGCTATGACTTTTTTGCCAAGCCCGCGCTCGGGGTTCTCGTGCTTGCACCCATGATTTTACCGCCTTTCGTCGGTGCAGTCGGCGTGAAACAAATGCTCGGAGTCAACGGCGCCTTCAACTCACTGCTCATCGACCTCGGCATGATGAGCGCAGCGCATCCCTATGATTGGTTGGCGAATGGTCGCTTCACAGGCATGGTCTTCATGAATGCGCTACACCTTTATCCAATCCTCTACATGAACATCGCCGCCGCTCTGGCAAACCTCGATCCTGCGATGGAACAGGCAGCGGAAAACCTTGGCTGCCCACCCTGGAAACGCTTTTTCCGAATCACCCTGCCACTCGCCATGCCCGGCGTGTTTGCGGGCGCCTCCATTGTCTTCATCTGGGCATTCACGGAACTCGGCGTTCCCCTAGTCTTCGATTTCGCAAGAATCGCTCCCGTGCAAATTTTCGACGGTCTGAAAGGACTCGATAAAAACCCAATACCCTACGCACTAACAGCAATCTTGTTGGTCGTGGCTGCAGGAGTATTCGCGCTGTCGAAACTGGTCATGGGACGGTCGCCGTTAGGCACCGCGCCACGACCGAAGGGACGTTCTTCATCCCTGCGCGTCGGTGGTTGGAAATCGGCGGGCTGCAGCTTGTTTTTTCTAACGGTATTTCTAATCGCTGCAATCCCTCACCTCGGCGTGTTGCTGCTTTCCGTCACTGGCCGCTGGTATGGCACGGTGGTGCCGGATGAACTGACACTACGCCACTATCACGAAGCGCTTGGAAACAGCCTTGTGGTGCCATCGATCCAAAACAGCTTGATGTATGCTGGCTGCGCTACCTTGTTAGCACTCGTGATTGGATTGTGTGTGGCGTGGGTGGTGGTTCGCTCGGATTTGAAATCGCGCGGAATCCTCGACTCGGTGGTGATGCTGCCACTTGCCGTGCCCGGACTGGTGATGGCCTTCGGCTATCTCGCGCTGTCGCAGGAAGGGAAGGCTTTCCATTTTCTAGTGGGTGCAGGTGATAGCCCATTCCTCTTAATCGTGGTTGCCTATGCATTTCGGCGAATGCCTTACATTGTCCGATCGGCGGTCGCCGGCCTACAACAAAGTAATCCGACTCTGGAGGAAGCTGCCAAATCTCTCGGTGCGACCTCACTTCGAACGCTGCGCCGGGTGTCCATTCCACTCATCGGGGCCAATCTCGCCGCCGGCTCGATCCTTGCCTTTGCCTTCGCGATGTTAGAAGTCAGCGATAGCCTGATTCTCGCCCAACAAGCGCAGCACTACCCGATCACCAAGGCGATCTACACCCTACTCAGCACCCTAGGAAATGGCACGGAACTCGCGGCAGCGCTCGGCGTGTGGGCGATGGTTTTCCTATCCGTTGCGATCATGGGAGCCGCGATCCTCGGCGGCAAACGTGGGGGCTTGTTCAAGGTCTGATCGGTCGCTCGAACCTGGCGATCCTTCAGTGGGCCAGCCGTATGGGTTGCCAAAACCCAGATCTGGTGCTAATTGACAAAGATGTCCGATATCAAAATCACCCTTCACACGACCGCTGGCGACATTGATGCCACGTTCTACGCGTCCAAGGCCCCGCTCACCTGCGCGAATTTCCTAAATCTCGCCCGACGAGGCTATTACAACAATGTCGCCTTCCACCGGGTCATCGAGGGCTTCATGCTGCAAGGCGGCGATCCAACGGAGTCCGGTCGCGGCGGCCCAGGCTACAAGTTTGCCGACGAATTTCACCCCGACCTCCGCCACCGCGCACCTGGGGTTTTCTCGATGGCCAACGCAGGGCCAGGGACGAATGGATCACAGTTTTTCATCACCACGACAGCAACTCCATTCCTTGATAACCGCCACTCGGTCTTCGGCCAAGTCACCAATGGACTCGACGTGGTCGAAAAAATCACCGGCAAAAACAACACCGGCGAACGTGGCTGCAAATTCAATGGCGTGGGCGACAAGATCACCAGCATCACCATCCACGACGATACCACCGCGCTCTTTGAATCACAAAAGGATCACGTCGAACACTGGAACTCGATCCTCGACCGCTAACCCATCAACCACCCGCCTCGTCGCGAATCATTCAAAGGCTCTCCTCACCGGGAGCCTTTTTTCTAACACCTCGAATCCACGGCGAAGCTGGCAATCAAATGCTCGCAACATGGGTCTGATTTGATAAACTCACCGAAATTGCCCATCTCTCATGCTCGCATTCTCATCATGCTGGAATAACAGCCGCCACACCGACGGCGAGCAAATGATCGAGGAAATCGTCGAACTCGGTTTTTCTAACATCGAGTTGTCGCACGGGATGACCATCGCTAAACTGCCGGGGATTCGTAAAGCTTACGCCCGTGGCTTGTTCAAGTGCGCAGGGGTTCACAACTATTTCCCCTCACCTGTCGAGGTGATGATCGATGCCCCCGATGCATACGAATACACGTCACACCGTCCACTCGAACGCCAACGCGCGATGGACATGACGCTCCGAACGCTGGACATCGCCGCCGAGTTTAACGCCCACTACCTCGTCCTCCACATGGGTTCGGTGCCACTGAGCCGCAAGAACTGGACCACTCCCCTCACCAAGCTCGTGGCCAACGGTGATCAACACCATCCGGACTATATCAAACACAAAATCGCCTTCGTAAAAAAACGGGAAAAAATAGGGCCGCTGTATCTCCACCGAGCGCTGGAGGCGCTTACCACGATCACGGAGCGGGCAGCCGAACTCGGCATTAAACTCGCGATCGAATCTCGCTCGATCTTCGAGGATATGCCAACCGAGCGGGAAATGATGGTGCTCCAATCGCACTTCGCCGACCACCCATCGGTCGGCTACTGGCATGACTTCGGCCATGTTCAACTGAAACACAACCTCGGCCTGCTCGACCACTTCGAATGGCTGGAGACCATCACTCCTCATCTCATCGGCGGGCACGTCCATGACGTGGAATGGCCAGCCCGAGACCACCGCACCCCGTTCAGCGGCACCTTGGACTATGCAAAGATCCTTGGGTTTTTCCCGCCCAACTGCCCGCTCACGTGGGAACTCAGCCCGACCCGCCAAGCCTCGGAAATCCGCGAGGCCTTGGCCCGTTGGAAGACCGAATTTCCGGAACGCTCACTCTAACCCGAGGCCTCTCACGAAGACCTTGCTTTCAACTCAACTTGCTGATGAGATTCAGGCCATGAGCCAAGATGTAGTGTCCCTCCTGCAACAACTCGTCCGCATTCCTTCGGTAAACCCAGACAATGCGCCGGGCACCGACCACACCGGCGAGGAAAACCTCGCGATCTTTCTAACGGGATGGCTCGAGTCCATCGGTGCTGAAGTGGTGCTAGAGGAAATTAAACCCGGCCGCCCGAACCTCATCGCCCGATTTGCCCCGCTCGACGGCCGCCCACGGATTTTGTTAGGCCCACACCTCGACACCGTTGGCGTCAGCGGCATGATCATCGATCCATTCAGCGGTGAAATGCGCGACGGAAAGATTCACGGGCGCGGCGCATCGGACACCAAAGGACCGATGGCAGCCATGCTCTGGGCCCTTCACGAGCATCGCGGTGCACTCGCCCACTCACCAGTGGCCGTGGATTTTGTTGCATTCATGGCCGAGGAATCCGGCCAATGGGGCTCCAAGGATTTCGTTCAACGCCACGGCAAGGACTACACATTTGCACTCGTCGGCGAACCAACATCGATGCAAGTCGTCCACGTAACCAAAGGCTCGCTCTGGGCGACGCTACGAGCCACGGGAAAGGCCGCCCACAGCTCACAACCCGAGCGCGGTGAAAACGCAATTCTCAAGCTGACCCGAGCACTCGACCAACTCGACCATCACCTAGGCCGCCAACTCGCATCGTTCACCCACCCTGTGCTCGGCCACTCGACGATGAATATCGGACTGATCCGCGGTGGCGCTCGACCAAACATCGTGCCTGATCTCGCCGAGGCAGAAATCGACATCCGCATTACCCCAGCCCTCGCAGCAAGCGGTGGCGCACTCAAGCTCCTAACCGAGACGATCGCGGCCTTCGACCTCCCCCTCGAAATCCTCAACGCCCACGAAAACCCTCCCATGGATACCGCCACCGATCACCCAATGGTCCGCGCTCTGTTAGAAACAGATCCTACAACCAAGCTCGATGGCGCTCCATGGTTCTCCGATGCCGCCCACCTCTCAAACGGCGGAATCCCTAGCATTTGCATCGGCCCCGGCTCGATCGACCAAGCACACACGATCGATGAATTCATCGACATCGCCGCGCTCAGACAAGGCACTCAGTTTTTCATCGAATTCATCGACCGCTTGAAGCATTCGTGACGACGCACCTTGCGCGGACTCGATGACAACCTACCGTCTACCATGACATTTTGCTGTGATTCCAATCGGTGCAGGACCCCACGGTGGATGAATTTCATCCTTTTATCCGCCGGGCTGTATCACATTGCATTCGGCATTTGGGCGATAGTCTGGCCTGACCAATGGTTCAGTTGGCTAGGATTGGTGATACCGAACCAACCTCTACCTTGGCAGGGCATCGGCCTCATCGCGACACTTCTTGGCACAGGAATGATCCTAACATCCGGAAACCCAGTGCCACACTGGCCAATCATTCTAGCAGGATTTCTAAAATTTACCCTGGGCACCATCGGACTCGGCACTGCCTTGATCCAAGGAAACATCGCCCAACGCGCTCTATGGATCCTGATCGCGGATGACCTCACCTGGTGGTTCCCCTTTGCCGCAATCCTCTGGGCCTGCCTCCAAGCCTATGCCGGAATCCCTCCGACCCGTTCAGAACCCTTGAGCCTCGCAGAAGCAGGCTTGGAATACACGCTCTCGAACGGGAAAAAGCTCGCGGAGGCCAGCAATGACAAACCGCTCGTGCTAGTTTTCCTGCGTCACTTCGGTTGCACCTTTACCCGCCAAATCCTTCGGAACCTTGAAACCATCCAGAGAGAGGCAAATCAATACGGTGCGGACCTCGTCCTGGTGCACATGCTACAGAGTGGTAAGGAATCTCACTACCTCGGAGATCGTAGCGGCGTGATCCGCATCGCCGATCCACGCTGCGAACTCTACCGAGCCTTTGGCCTCGGCAAGGGCGGCTTCCTTGAGTTGTTCGGCCCACACGTTTGGTGGCGCGGTGCCATCGCAATTTTTAGAGGCTGTGGAGTAGGTCACCTTGCGGGCGACGGCCTGCAAATGCCCGGCGCTTTCCTATTTCATCGTGGAGAAATTATCGCATCTCAGCGTGCCCAATCGGCCGCAGACCTACCTGACCTAACGGGACTTTTCTACGACATGCCTGCCATCGCTGAAGTCGACCCAAAAGTCGCGAACTGCGACGTGCCCGCGATCTAAAATGCCGACGCTGCGCCACATCCAGCTGGTTGTTGCCGCCATTCTAACAGCTTCACTCGTTTCATGCATTGACGTACATGAAGAGATGTGGCTAAATCCAGATGGTAGTGGCCGAATGGATTTCACCTACTCTCTCCCAGCCAGCGCGGCTAAACTTCAAGGCGGCGAGGTGGGCATCCACCAAATGATTGACTCATTTCTAGATCATACCCACCAGATCCATTGCTCTCGCTGCGATGTCACAACCGATAACGAACGGCTCACCATCCGCTTCCAGGGCTCATTCGAATCAGCGCTGGACCTACTCAATCCATCGCTTAGAAAATCATTCGAAAATCTCCCCTCGACTGCCCAAAGTTTGATCGGTCGTATCGACGTTCAACGCAGTGGATGGGGCCTCGATTTCTCCCGAGCGATCTATCCTAACAAGGCTCTTCCCGGAGCAATATTTCTACCATCCTCGCAAATCCGAGGTCGGAATCTCACCTACATCATGCACCTGCCTGTTACCGCCACCGAGACCAATGCAACCCTCGTCACCGATGCAGGTCGCACGCTGGTTTGGAGCCACTCGCTCTCCCAAGCCTTGGAGAGACCCATCATCCAGCATTTTAAAGCCTCAATTCCAATCCCATGGAAATGGATTGCCACAGTCGCTGGCATCCTCACCACCACCCCGCTGCTCTTGAGGAAATTCTGGTCACGCAGAGCTTCAGCCACTGACGATTGACCCTACGTCGTGATCCCTTTTTTCAAATCCCTCATGCTCCACAAAATCGTGCTGGCGGCTGAAGCTGCACCTCGTATTTTCCGTGCGCCCGATGCCCGCTTCGGCCCGAAGCGAGCCCGTGATTCTGCGAACGCTTCATCCACAAATCCACGACTGCCAATCACCGCGCCGTCCGTGAAATAACGAATCCGACAGCGTAGCATTTTGGCAAAGGGTAGCTCACCATCATGCTTCAATGCAGCTTCAGATTCGCGGTTAGAAATCCCCTTCCGTGTTATTTTTTTGGTAACTACGCCGTCTCGGTTGATGCTTTCGGTGGTTTTTTCCAACGCATGGCCTAACAACAACTTTCGATAAAATTTCGCCACTTCC
>JAPJNB010000107.1 GCA_026461385.1 Akkermansiaceae bacterium | reverse complement strand
CGTCACCCCTCACGAGGAACTTCCGCTCAATTTCTGCCGCCATCGCTGATTTGAACCCTCAGGGTTTTTTTGAACCACTCTGGCCGAGTCGCCCCCAATCCACCGGCCCATTTTCTAACAGAAATACTTCAGCCGCACGGGCAAGCTCGGGGTTGGTCGGATCGATCTCAAACGCAAGTTGAACAAAATAGCGGGCAAGTTGCTGGTTTTCCTCCCCGCCTTGTTTGACCAATAATCTTCCACGCGCGACGAGAACCCTTGCAAGCGCTGGCGGCTGATAGTTGGCCTCGACCGATTTTGGAACAAGTCCCCTGGAGAGCTCTAAATTCAGCGCTGTTACCCGTTTGTTCTTGGGTGAAAGCTGCTGGGCCAATGCCACGAACCGATGCGCCACCGCCAGCGAAGCGGCGTCACCCTTGGCGCTTTGCACGCAGTTGGTCGCATAATCGGCGAGATTGCTCGCGCAGTCGTCCCGCTCGGAATCCAACATCCCCAGACCCTCGGAAAACACGCTCTCCACGATCTTCGGCGCGACCCAGCGCAAGCGCTTGTCGGCCTCGGCGGCATGAACCACCGAAACCAAGGCACAAAAAGCGGCGACAGCTTGCCAACAACGAGTCATCGGCGTTAAACATGGGAAAAGTCCTCAGGATAGCAAGTGACAATTCCCAATTCTTCTCTCAACAAGCCCGAGCTCCGCGAGGCCATGCGGCGGGCGATCCAGACCCCTGCTTCATCCGCCAAGGCAAATGAAGCCCTCACGCAGTGGCTCGCCGATTGGCCAAATCTCCGGACCATCGCAATTTACTCACCGCTCCCGGGCGAGGTGGATTTCTCGGCAACCATCGCCCGCCGAAGCGACGTCCGCTGGGTGTTCCCGCGCGTCTGCGGCGCCAACCTGACCCTCCATGCAGTGGCGAACCCACCCGAGGGATTGCACCTCGGCGCATTCAATATCCTCGAACCCGACGCCGCCCTTCCCGAGGTCGAAATTGCCGAAATCGATGCGTTCATTTGCCCCGGCCTCGCCTTTGATCCCCTCGGTGGCCGTCTCGGACGAGGCCGCGGGTTTTACGATCGCCTGCTGGCAAACGCCCGCCCAAATTCCCTCAAAGTCGGCGCCTGCTTCGCAAATCAATGGGTCACCACCACCCATCCAGACCCCCACGACATCCCCATGGATCATGTGATTGTCGGGTAAGCCTCAAAATCCCTAAATTTCTCTCATTGTGGGAGTTCCAGCCGAAAATCCGGAATTCTCGCAAAAATCCAATCGCCCACAGCGGTCTCTCCAAAGAACGCGCCAGAGACCTCCGCGCCGCCGCCAGCGACGACATGGTAGCTGTTGTAGGAAAAGTGCTCGCCGGGCGCGATCGTGGGCGTTTGACCGACGACTCCCTCGCCCTCGACGACGGTCGTGTCTCCCTCCGAATCGCGAACCACCCACTTGCGGCCACGGATGGTCACGGGCACCGGAGACTCGTTGTGGATGGAAATGAAATACACGAATGGATGCGGCTTGTCCGCTGGAGCATCAAGACTCGGCATGTAAATGATATCATCCACCATCACACGCAAACCCTCCATTTCCTGAATCACTCTCGCCATCCCCCGCGATGATCCCCCAGCATCCCTGAACTGCCAAGCACCAAAGAGGCCAAGCCGACAAACGCGAGATGGTCTGGACATGTGCAACCGTTGTTTCATGCTCCGCCCATGCCCTCTGTCAAAGTCGATCTCGGCGAACGCGCCTACACCGTTCTCGTCCAAACCGGTCTTCTCGCCCAAACCGGCGAGACGCTTCTACAGCTCGGTATCAGAGGCCAACGCGCAGCGATCATCAGCGACGAAACAGTCGCGCGCCTCCACGCCAGCACGCTGATGACCTCGCTTGAATCCAACGGGTTTCATCCGACCTTGCACACGGTCGCGGCGGGCGAGGCTTCCAAGTCGATGGCACAAGCGGAAAGACTCTGCCGCGAAATGATCCGCGCAGGCCATGACCGCAAGTCGATCGTCGTCGCTTTGGGCGGCGGGGTAGTCGGCGACCTCGCTGGATTCGTGGCGTCGATTTTCTATCGTGGCATCCCATTCGTGCAAATCCCCACCACGATCGTGGCGCAGGTGGATTCTTCCGTCGGCGGCAAAACCGGGGTGAACGTGGGTGAAGGAAAAAACCTATTAGGCGCATTCCACCAACCGCGCGCGGTGTTCATCGATCCAGAAACGCTCCGGACCCTGCCCGACCGCGAGTTCCACGAGGGCTTCGCGGAGGCGATCAAACACGCGGCCATCCGCGATGCGGCGATGCTCGATGAACTCGCTGATCTCGATCCCACCGGACGCGAGGTACCCGCAGCCTTGATTGCCCGCAACATCGCGATCAAGGCCCGAATCGTCGAGGCAGACGAACATGAAACCCTCGGCATCCGGGCGCTGCTCAACTTCGGTCACACGGTCGGCCACGGCATCGAGGCGTCCCTCCCCTACGGCGAGATGCTGCACGGCGAAGCCATCTCCCTCGGCATCCGCGCCGCCCTTTTTCTATCCGAACGCCACGCGGGACTCTCGGCACTCGAAGCAGCGAAGGTCATCGGTCTGTTAGAACACTACCACCTGCCTCTCGTCTTGGACGACCGCATCACCACCGATTCCGTGATGGAAAAACTCGCCCGCGACAAAAAATTCTCCGCCGGTGCGATCCGCTTCGTGGTGCTCGATGCCCTCGGCAACGCAAAGGTGATCGACACCGTGACGACGGACGACCTGCGCGAGGCGATCGACCACTTGCGGACCTCAGTCGGGTCGGCGCATCTCAAATAAATCGCTGGTCTTGCAGTACCAATTCGGCACGGACATCCGACCGATGGGATGAAACTTTTCGCCACGCACCCGCAAGGACTGCGGATCGAAAAACTCCTCGCGAACCTGCACGCGGTGAACGATTCCGAACACCAAGCGGTTGTTCCCGACGTGTTGGATCGAATGAACTTTGCATTCCAGCGCGACGGGTGCACCCGCGATCCTCGGCGGTGCGACCACCGATGAAGCGACGGTCTCAAGATTTTCCCTCAGGGTCTCACTCACGCCGTAGTCCACCGAAGCCGATGTCCGAACCATCACCTCCGCCATCGCCTCATCCACGAGATTGACGACAAATTCTCCACCGCGCTCGCAGTTGCAAGCCGTGTCCTTTGGCGCTCCATCGTCACGATCTCCCGGAGCGAAGATCACCAGCGGCGGATCGTCCCCAAAGAGATTGAAAAACGAAAATGGCGCGGCATTGGTACTTCCATCCTCATTGAGGGTGGTCACCCATGCGATCGGCCGCGGCGTCACCAACCCCGCCAAAATCGCATACGCCCGGTCGGCATGCGTTCCTAACACATCGATCTCAATCATCCCTTGGTTTCGTTCACGGTGCTGAGGGTTTCGCCATCGGCAAACTTGGTGCGCAGCTCATCGCCCGGCTTGAGCGAGGCGGCTGAGGTGATGATCTTTCCGTCGGCTCCGAGTGTGATGGAAAATCCACGCTGAAATGCAGACTCCGGCCCAAGCGCGCGAACCAACCCCCGCAGGCGCGCGATTCCATCGGCTCGTTGATCGATCGCCCCCTTGGCGGCGCGCTCCAGGTGTTGCCGCAATGCAGCCACCCGATCCACCCGACGTTCTAACACGGTCGCCGGATGATACGCACGGTGACGCCCCCACGCCTCCTGCACGCGCAACGCAATCCTCTCAAGCGATGCACGCAGGGCCTGCGCCAACTGACCACGCATCGCATCCACGCGCATGACGGACTCGCGCAAGACTCGCTCGCCATCGCGCCTGAGCACTCCACGCTTCAGCGCCTCGAACGCAAGATCAGCCCGCATCAGTCGCTCCTGAGTGACTCGCCCCATCCGGCGGCGAATCTGCTGCAGCCTTGCACGCAACTCGTTTCCATCTGGCACCGCAAGTTCCGCCGCCGCACTCGGCGTGGGTGCCCGCAAATCCGCCACAAAATCGGCGATGGTGAAATCGATTTCATGCCCAACCGCAGAGATGATCGGCACCGGACACGCAGCGATCGCTCGTGCGACCACCTCCTCATTGAAATTCCACAAGTCTTCGATCGACCCACCGCCGCGCCCGACGATGAGCACATCGCACGCCAGATAACCATACGCCTCAGGCCGCCCCAGTTTTTCGATGGCCTTGGCGATCTCCAACTCCGCTCCCCTGCCTTGGACGCGGACCGGAAATAGCACCGGCTGAATCCACGGAGCACGCCTCCTGAGGACGTTGAGAATATCCTGCAAAGCTGCACCCGTGCCGGAACTCACGATGCCCACCACTTGCGGAAACGCAGGGATCGCCTGCTTGCGCTCCGCATCGAACAAACCCTCGGCATGCAGCTTGCGCTTCAAGGCCTCAAAGCGTGCCTGCAAGTCACCCGCCCCCGCGCGCTCAGCTTTCTGCACGATCATCTGCAACTGCCCCCGCGTCTCGTAAACACTCGCCTCCCCGAAGACCCGCACCTTCGCCCCATCCTCAAGCGCGTCGGCCCCCACCCGCTTTCGCGCCCCAAACATGGCACACGAAATCTGCGCACCCTCATCCTTCATTGAAAAATACCAATGGCCGCTTCCCTGTTTTTTTAGATTCGACACCTCACCCTCGACCCAAACTTCACCAATCTGAATCTCTAACAGATTCTTCATCCGCCGCATCAACTGCGTCACGGACAAGGCTTTCTCCTCAGGAGTCTTGGGCTTGGAAAATAGATCCACGCGCGACTCTGGCACAGCCTTAAACATTTTCGAGTCTGAAAAATCGGCCTCCACCATCAAGCGATCGGTGGGATACACCCACCGATCACGATTTCATGGAATGTCTGCCGCCGTGGCCTCAGGCCAACTCAAAACGATCCAAGTTCATCACCTTGGTCCATGCGGCAACGAAATCCTTGAGGAACTTTTCCTGCGAATCGCTGCAACCGTAAACCTCCGCCAGCGCCCGCAATTCCGAGTTCGATCCAAAGATGAGATCGACGCGTGATGCGGTCCACTTGAGTTCACCGGTGACGCGGTCACGGCCCTCGAACTGATCTTCATGCGCGGTGGTCGCTTTCCACGTCGTGCCCATGTCGAGCAGGTTGACGAAGAAATCGTTGGTGAGAGACTCAGGGTGCTTGGTGAAAACTCCAGTCAACGAGCGATCGAAGTTCGTGTGCAATACCCGCATGCCACCGACGAGTACCGTCATCTCGGGCGGCGTGAGCGTGAGCAACTGAGCCTTGTCCAACAGCATCTCCTCGGCACTGGTCGTGTAATGCGTTTTTTGGTAGTTGCGGAAACCATCGGCGAGAGGCTCCAGCAAGGCGAAGGAAGCGACGTCCGTTTGTTCCTGCGCGGCGTCCGTCCGGCCTGCGGTGAATGGCACGGTCACCGAGTGGCCCGCATCTTGCGCGGCTTTCTCGATCCCAACGCATCCGCCGAGGACGATCAAGTCGGCGATCGAAACCTGCTTGCCGCCTTGAGCGGTGCGGTTGAACTCGGCTTGGATCGCTTCGAGCGCCTGCAGGGACTTCGAGAGCGCCGTCGGGTGATTCACCTGCCAAAATTGTTGAGGCGCAAGGCGAAGGCGTCCGCCGTTTGCCCCACCCCGTTTGTCGGACCCACGGAAGGTCGATGCAGAGGCCCATGCGGTGGAAACCAGTTCGGAAACCGCAAGGCCTGACGCGAGGATCGCTTCCTTCAGTGCGGCCACGTCGTGATCGTCGATGATTGGATGCGTGACTGCTGGGATGGGGTCCTGCCAGATCAACTCCTCGGCAGGCACCTCAGGTCCAAGATAGCGGACCTTGGGTCCCATGTCGCGGTGAGTCAGCTTGAACCAAGCCCGTGCGAAGGCATCGGCAAACTCGGTGGGGTTCTCGAAGAAACGCTTGGAGATCGGCCCATAAATCGGGTCCATTTTCAAGGCGATGTCGGTGGTGAACATCATCGGCGCGTGGCGCTTGGACGGGTCGTGCGCGTCAGGCACCGTGCCCGCACCCGCGTCGCCTTTAGGCTTCCATTGGTGCGCACCTGCGGGACTTTTCGTAAGCTCCCAGTCGTAGCCGAAAAGGTTTTCGAAATAGCTGTTGCTCCATTGCGTGGGGGTGTTGCTCCACGCACCTTCGAGTCCGCTGGTGATCGTGCAGCCTGCATTTCCCGTACCGAAGCTGTTTTTCCAGCCGAGGCCTTGCTCAGCGATGCCAGCCGCAGCGGGTGCCGGCCCAACGTATTTGCTCGGGTCTGCCGCGCCGTGCGCTTTGCCAAACGTGTGACCGCCCGCGATGAGCGCGACGGTTTCCTCATCATTCATCGCCATGCGGCCGAAGGTTTCACGGATGTCGCGAGCCGAGGCGATCGGGTCAGGATTGCCATTCGGGCCCTCGGGGTTGACGTAAATGAGGCCCATTTGGACCGCCGCCAGCGGATTCTCGAGCACGCGATCGCCCGAGTAGCGCTTGTCATCAAGCCAGACGCCCTCCGACCCCCAATAGATGTCTTCCTCCGGCTCCCACACATCCGCGCGGCCACCACCGAATCCGAAGGTTTTGAAGCCCATCGACTCAAGCGCGCAGTTGCCCGCGAGGATCATCAGGTCGGCCCATGACAGCGCGCGTCCATATTTTTGCTTGATCGGCCAAAGCAACAGGCGCGCCTTGTCGAGGTTGGCGTTGTCCGGCCAGCTGTTCAGAGGAGCGAAACGCTGAGTGCCCGCCCCTGCCCCGCCCCGGCCATCTGCCGTGCGATAGGTGCCCGCGCTGTGCCATGCCATCCGGATGAAAAACGGCCCATAATGCCCGTAGTCAGCTGGCCACCAGTCTTGCGAGGTGGTCATCAGCTCGAAGATGTCCTGCTTCACCGCCGCCAGATCGAGCGACTTGAAGGCCTCCGCGTAATCGAAGTCCTCGCCCATCGGGTCGGAAAGCGACGAGTGCTGGCGCAGGATGCTCAGCTGAAGCTGGTTGGGCCACCAGTCGTGGTTGCGGTTGCCTCTGGGCGTAGGTCTCATCGTGCCGCCGCCTGAAAATGGGCACTGTCCGGCGCTGGTGGGTTGGGTCGATGTGGAGTTTTCCATAATGTTGGTTTTAAGTAGGTGATGATCTAAAGAGAATCCGTGACTGGAAATGGCGAGCGCGGCACCTAGGTTAAGACACCCCCATTTCGCCGCAAGTTTCATAGCACCATCTGACGCCTGCGCAAAAAAAATCGGCTGTTTCCCGAAGAACCTTTTTTCAGGGGAAATACCCCCCACGTGTCAATCTGCCGCAGCACATTGCGACAGGCACAATGACACAGGCGACCGATCCATCCCAAGTCCTCAGGGTATCTTCGCGGCCACGTCCGGGCAGATTTGTGGCACTTCTTTGTCCCGTGTCCGCACTTTCAAGCCACGCGAGCGAGCCGATCAAACGTAGGATGCATCGCAAAATGGCAGACCGCTCAGACACATCACCCATGACCTCCAAACTCCCCATTAAACTTCAAAACCTGCTCCGCCAGCGGCAGGTGGAAGGCGAGCGCATTGAATACAAGGCGGGCTGGAACCCGGATGCGATTTCTTTACGCCAACGGCGTTCCGTCCTCCAGCCCAGGGTTGCGCGGCACCCGCCACCCTGGGTCGTACCCACACACACGATCCAACCGCAACGCGGTTGCGCCCCGTGCGACGCCCATTCCACCCCAACGGACGGAACCGCGTTGCGGTTCAATATTCTAAACACGCATTCCCAGAGTAGGCCTCATTGCATTCGGCAAACCCTGGGCTGGAGGACAAAATCCCGTTGGGATAGGTATGAACCGGCGGGCTGGAACCCGGATGCGATTTCTTCACGCCAACGGCGTTCCGTCCTCCAGCCCAGGGTTGCGTCGAAGGCGCGTCTGCACCCCAGATTTACCCCTGGACCCACTCATCAAAGTCAGAATTTTCCTTGAGGCAGCAGCTCAAAAGTGAACGATCAATGGACACAGGGTTTGAAATTCTCCAAGAGTGAAACTTTTTTCAGATTTTTTGAGCGTATCCCCCTATTTGTCCCACCCCATCTGATATGACTTGTGCATTCAACCAACAATTTCAGAGAGCGAAGTAACGATCCAAGTGCCATGACGCCGCCCATTTACGCCCACACTCTCCCCGGAAAACCTCCGGGAGAATGGGAACCGCTATTTACCCCATTTGGTGACGATGAGGAGGAGTGCCGGCGCGAGAACTGTGAAAAATGCAGACAACTTGAACCTAACCACGGCCACCTCAACAAAGTCGCGTGGTGGACCGCCAAGTTCGCTTCGGAAATGTTCGCAGCGGATTCGACGGAAGCCAAATCCGCTCGGGAATGGGGCTACCTCACCGGACTATGGCATGATCTGGGGAAGTTTGCACCGGTCTGGCAAAACTACCTCAAAGCCAAATCCGACATCCACTCCGACGAAGTCATCGGAAAAATCGATCACTCGACTGCTGGTGCGCAACACGCCACCGAGGCCGATTCCGTTCTCGGTCATCTTTTGGGTTATCCAATTGCAGGTCACCATTCGGGGCTGCTGGACGGTATATCCAATAACTCATGCCAAGCCAAGCGACTCCAAAAGACAGACCTGCCCAATTGGCAAAACGCACCTCTTGAGGTCAGATCCCAAGCTGTCCCGCCACCGCCGAAATTTCTTCCCCAAGAGCCATTTTCCCTGAGTTTCTTCACTCGCATGATTTTTTCGAGCCTAGTCGATGCGGACTTTCTATCCACCGAAGCTTTCATGAACCCTTTGCAGGGGAAAGTGCGGAATCTTACCCCTGAAAACTCTCTCGAATCCATTGCTGGCCTCATTGATGCCAGAATAGACGGTTTTGGTACGCCTTCGCCAGAGGACGAGGTTAATATCCAGCGCCGCAATGTAGTCGTTGACTGCCGCGCTGCCGCATCCAGCGCGCCCGGCATCTTTTCGCTGACCGTTCCAACCGGCGGGGGCAAGACTCTCTCCTCCCTCAGCTTCGCGCTGCGCCACGCCCTCGCCCACGGCCAGCAACGCGTGATCTATGTGGTGCCATTCACTTCAATCATTGAGCAAAACGCCGAGGTGATCCGGGAGATCCTAGCACCGCTTGAAACCTCATCGTTTACTCCATTGATTGAGCACCATTCGTCGCTCTCTCCGGACAAAGAGAGTGCCCAAGCACGCCTCGCTTCAGAAAACTGGGATGCGCCCATCATCATTACGACCGCTGTCCAATTTTATGAATCGCTATTCGCAGCCAAGACCTCGCGCTGCCGCAAACTTCATAACATCGCCAACTCGGTGGTCATCCTCGACGAGGCGCAGTCCATACCCGTCGATTTTCTCTCTCCTTGCCTATGCGTGCTTCAGGAACTCACAGATCATTATCACACCACAGCTGTCCTCTGCACTGCCACGCAGCCTGCAGTGAACCACGATACCGCCGAGTTTCCCATCGGTCTGAAAAACTGCCGGGAAATCATCGCGAACACCTCCGCACTTTTTGCTGCTCTAGAGAGAGTGAAAGTCGAAGCCCTTGGCGACGTCGCCGACTCCACCCTCGCTCAGCGTCTGGCAGATCACCTGCAAGTCCTCTGCATCGTCAATCGCCGCAAGCACGCCCAACAGATTTTCCAACAGCTTGGCGAAGAACCCGGAAAATACCACCTCTCTGCCCTGATGTGTCCGGAGCACCGCAGTCGCATTTTAACGGAGGTCCGCGCCCGCCTCCGCGATGGTCTTCCCGTCCGCGTCATTTCCACCCAGCTCATCGAGGCCGGGGTCGATGTGGATTTTCCCGTCGTTTACCGCGCTCTTGCCGGCCTCGATTCCATCGCCCAAGCCGCAGGGCGCTGCAATCGCAACGGCAAGCTGTCCACGCCGGGGCAGACCTATGTGTTTCGGCCCGAAGACCAACGCGCCGAAACCTACTTCCGCGAAACCGCTCAAGTCGCCCATCAGCTTATCGATCTCCACCCCGACCTCCTTGGTCGCGAAGCCATTCGCCATTATTTCGACCTCTATTATTACCAACAGAAATCCCGCTGGGACTCCAAGGACATCCTCGGTCATTTCCGCATCGACGGACGAAACCACGCGTTCCCTTTTGACTTTGCCTACTCCTCCGCTGCCGAAAAATTCCGGCTTATCGATGACTGGCAGGTTCCCGTCATTATCCCCTACGATGATAAAGCGCGCTCACTCATCGCCGATTTGAGGAGTCCATCCATTCCGCTCCACCGCAAACTGCTCCGTGCACTTCAACGCTACACAGTCCAAATCCCGCCGCGCCTAAGGGACGACAATATCCGTTCCTTTGAGGCTCTTCGCGATGGTCAGTTCCACACCCTAGTTTCCACCGATCTAAACTACTCCGAACACTTCGGTCTCACCTTCGACGAAACTCACTGCAATTCTCAAAAGCTCATTTGCTAAATATCCATGAACTACGGCATCACCCTGAAAGTATCCGGCGACTACGCCCTTTTCTCCCGACCCGAAATGAAGGTCGAGCGCGTCTCTTACGACGTGATGACACCCTCCGCCGCCCGCGGCGTCTTGGAGGCCATCTATTGGAAACCGCAGATCCGCTGGATCATCGATGAAATCCACGTCCTCAATCCCATCCGTTTCACCAATATCCGTCGCAACGAAATATCGTCCAAGATCGCGATCAAAGGAGGCAGTGGAGTCAATGCGGCAATGCTTAACCCGGAGATGCACCTCTCTATGGATG
>JAPJNB010000106.1 GCA_026461385.1 Akkermansiaceae bacterium | reverse complement strand
GGTTTTCCTGTGATCGAGATCACAGGCTTCGTGCGCAACTCGGTCATACCCAACCTGCGGGATGCAGAAGAAGTCTGCGCCCGTATCCAGCGCCGACATGGCACCAAATATCGCGCGCTGGTCCCTAATGCTCGTGGTGCAGAACGCGCCATTGAATCCAAACTTGACGAGCTGCTCGGATTGATCACAGTCAGTGAGAGCTACCTGCGCAAGAACCAGAACATGACGATGGACGAGGCGATAGATCAGGGAGTCAAATGCTTTCGTATAGCTGATGGCGCCGGAATGGGTTTCGTCATGGCCTTAGGCGTTTCGATGTGGTGCGCCTATGAGGGGCCAATTCCGCAAGACAAGACGATCGCCGTACTACGTCGTCTTCATGACGGGGGTATCCGCCGCTTTTACCTTGCGGGCTCAATGGGCATGGAGGATCCGGTGATGGTGTCTTCGCTGTTCCGAAGGGCTTACAAGGAATTTCCTGGCTGCGAGTTTGGATACCACGTGCACAACTTATCAGGCCAGGGCACGGCCAATGTACTGGCTGCAGTAGACGCAGGCGCCACCTTCATAGAAGGCTCGATCTGCGGCATCGGCGGTGGAATTGCCATGCCTACCAGTGTGGCGTCTGTGGGCAACCTGCCAACCGAGGACCTGGTGTGCATGTTCGAGAGCATGGGCGTGCGCACCGGCGTCTCGCCGCAGGAAGCTGTGGCGGCCTCGCGCGATATCGCCGCCTTACTTGGGATTACCGCTGGCAGCCACGCCGCGCAGATCGGTACCCGAGATGAAATGCTGAACCAGGGCCAGCACAACCCTCGCAACCCTCAGACCACTGCCAGGGACGCCTGATTGGCGATCGACGCCTCCTGTCCAATCAAGCTCTTATGACCACAGTTTCAAAACAGGAGAGACTACCCCTTCTCGCGGAACTGTCGGAAGACCAAGCCCGCGGTGACATCCGGCAAATCTACCAAGAAATTCGGCGACTTTCGGCCGTACCGATGGTGGCCCTGATCTGGCGCCATCTAGCCACCCTGCCAGGCACACTCGAATGGGCCTGGAGCCTCCTTGAGCCTGTTATGCGTGCCGGCGAATTACAAGAGATGGCTTGGGAATTGGCCGATCAAACACGTATTCCGCGACAGCCTGAAATCACCGTCGCTGCACTTCGGGCGGCTGGGATCAGTGAGGACGACCATCGCGGCATCATCGATACCCTCGACGGTTACAACCGGGCTAACCCAGTCAATATTGTGATGGTG
>JAPJNB010000105.1 GCA_026461385.1 Akkermansiaceae bacterium | reverse complement strand
CATGCGGAATGGCACTTCGGATTTCCCCTGATCGAACTGGGCCGTCACCGACCGGACCGGTTTGGCGGTCTTGAGGCTCAACGGGGTGTCCGGACCCTGCAGGTGACGCACGGTGAGGCCTTTATCGCGGGTCTCCACAATCAGGTAATGGTCTCCAACCGTCAGAGGCTGGCCATTGAAGGCGGTAAAAATACCTGCGGACAAGCGACCCTTGCGCTCCGTGACCCAGCAACCGCCCGCGGCGAGTTTGGGTCCGCCTGGCGCCTGCCATTCTTGGTCCGGGGATTCATTCGCCCAGACTGTGTAGTCGCCGAAGCTGCTGCGGGTGATATTGCCAGGCAGCACGGCAAAATCTTGCAGCGGCTGATCTGCGAAGCGGGCGACCACATGGCGCTGGAAGGCATCGGCCGTGAAATGCCAGGGCGTGCGGAATTGGTTCCCCGTCAGGGCCCAACTGAGCATCTGGCCCATGGCGAGGCTCCAGGTGAGCACCTTCTTGGAGACACAAGGAGTATCCGGCGCATTGTAGAACATCACCTTGTCGCGCGCCATCATGGGCACCACGGGCCAGATGCGCCAAGTGTCTTCACCCCAGTATTTGGGGCCGAAATCCCCCCATTTCGCGTGCTCGGCCTGAATGTAGTTGCCCTGGAACCCCACATGAGTCTCCACCATGCGGTCGTAGCCGAACTCGGTCATCAAACCCAGTTTGGCATAGGTTCGTGTATGCTCCAGCCAGCCTTGGGCATGATCCATCGGATTGGGCGAATGGGGATTGTAATCCGCGTTGCAACGCGAGCCGATCTGGTCCTCCCAGACCAAGTCCACGGGCATTTTCTGGGACAATTCTTCGAACACGCGGGCAATGCGCGCCTTGGTCGCAGGTGCATTGGGGCAGGTCGCATAGCCTGTATGGGGATTCTTCTTATCCCCATATTTCTCGAGCACGGGCGTTCCGTCTGCACGATACGAGGCGAACTCTTTCGGATCCATGGATTTCACGGTTTCGGATTTGGTATCCCAGAAGGTGTGGTTCAGATAGGGCATGTTTAGGTGACCTGCGGCGTTGGCCAACTGGTAGACTTGTTTCCACTGTTCATCGGTGCCCAGCCGTGGATCCACGGGAAAAATGTCGGGATTGCTCTCGTCAAAGCCTCCGCGCGACCAGCCCGTGATGAATAGCAAAGCCGGGCCGGGCAGACCCTGCCATATTTTGGAATACCCGGCCTGATCCGCCAGGGTCAGACGGAAACCGCTCACCATCCAATCGGCACCCGCCTTGGTGGACAGGGAGGACACCACCCGGTCGTAACGCTCTCCCAATTTCTGGCGCAGGGAGGGCACTAGGCCCAGGCCGGTATCGTCACGAAAAGCACGGGCCGCGTCGGCCTCGCCATCACCCACACGCAAACGCAGGCGCGGGCTGGTCCAGGTCGTGCCGGAAGGCTCCGCCAACTCGAAAATATGCCGCCACACATAGGCATCGCCATCGGGAAAAAGTTCGCGTCTGGCCACCTGGGTTAGGTCCCGTTCCAGGATGGGGAAGGTGGTCAGGGTGGCCTGTCCAGCGCGGAAATGCACGTAATCCGCAAAGACCAGCGCTCGCGGATATTTCCCGTGACGCCACTCCCGGCGGTCGGTGAAGAACTTGCGCTGGAGCTGGATGCCCGGCAGTACGGGCAAAATGGCCGATTCCAACGTGGCGGCAGGCAGGCGCAGGTTTGTCTCCACTCCGCGCAGCACGCAGCCGGTCTGGTTGTCCACCGTCAATGACAGATCCAGCCAAGCCTGATCGGAAAATTGCCACTGGGCCCGGACTGCGGGTAGTTTATCGCCGCTGGCGGGGTAGAGGATGGTAAGCGTCTGCTTGGCGGCATCCCAGGACCAGCGCACATCCGCAGCCGCATAATCGCCGGATTTCACACCGTTTCTGCCAATGAAACTCGCCACCCACAGCGGGTCGGCGGATTTGCCAAGGCTGATGTCCTGGCCGGCGGCCTGATCCCGCAGACTGAGCAAGGCACCTTGGGGCAAGGCCAGACGGGCGGTGTAACGCGCGCCGGTCACGGTCATGGCGGTCCCATCCGGCGCGACGGTCATCTCCAGAGCCGCCAAGCGCGCCGCGGGCGCCGGCACCTCCGCACCCAACGCCCTGTGTGATATCGTCAGGCCTGCCAGCAGAGCCAGGGCTCCCGAGCAGAACGCAGAATAGAAATTTGCGGTTCTGCGCCGCCGTGCAGGGGCCGTAACATTGCGGCCGATCGTCTTTGGTTGGTCGTTCATTGGTTTTTTAGTGCTGAATTGGATGGGCGCTGGAAGCAGGCAATGATCAGTGTGCGGTCGGTTTCAACACGAACTTGTGCGCCAGCGGCTGGCGCAGGACATCGATCTTGGTTTCGAACTGCGCGATTTGCTTGTCGAGTTGTACCAATTCCTTCTCGCGCGCGAATTCAAAGGACGGGCACTTGGCCCACTCCGACTTGGCCCACTCCGGCGGCGCGAACAATTGCACTTCGCGCCAGCGCTTGAAGAAAAGATTGTTTTTCTCCACCACCATGTTCCACAACTGGCGGGCTTGTTCGGTGATTGGACCGGCCGTCAGCGTGAGGTTGCAGCCCTGCGCCAATTCCTGCGCGGTGAACACGGCGGCGGGTTGGTCATCGATGAGAAGTTGATACTTCGGAGCCGTCAGGCCGGTGACTTTCAGCTCGTAGAGGCTCAGGTCCGCCAGCAGCGGGATGAGTTTGGTCACCGCCTCGGCCCGCGGGTTGACCGGCATCGGCAGCGTCGCATCCTTGCGGGTGAAACTGAGCACCCCCGCTTCCACTTTCGGATCGCTGATCTGGCAATCGGTCGCGCTGACGATCGCGCCGGTGGCGGTCAACTCGGCAGTGGATACGGCCGCCGGCGCGCCGAGCGACTTCAGAATCGCCCACGCCATGATCGCGTGACCGACCGGGCCCGGATGGATATGGTCGCCGCCTCCAACTTGGGCCGAGGGATTCGTTTGTCGGGCTTTGAGCATCACCGTCATGTACGGATCGAACTGATCCGCAAAGAGGACATTTTCCTTACTGGCGATCTCTCGCAGGCCGTCGGACATGGTGCGCAGCGACTCGTTGCGTACATCCTTGTCCGGATCCGGCCGTGTGTCCTCGATGGGCTGCGGCGTCAGCAACGCGACCCGTGAGCTATTGGTTTTGAGCAGTGCCACCAACTGCGTCTGCTTGTCGATGTACTTCTTGTAAATGCCTTCATCGTGTGCTCGGTAGCCGTGGTCGTTCATCCCGAAGTCGATGGTGACGAAGGATGGCTTGAGCGGCAGTAGATCCCGGGCGGCACGGGCCAGTCCACCCGTCGCGGTGTCGCCGCTCCAACCGATGTTGCGGAAGCTTAGTTTCCACTGTGGAAAACGAGCGAGCGTGTAGGCTTCGATGGTGTTGGTATATTGGCGTCCCTCGGTGATGCTGTCGCCGAGAAACACCACCCGCTCGCCATCGTGAATGGGGAAATCCGCCGCCGCGCAGAGGCGGGTTAGGGCGGCGAGGGCGAAGGCGGTGGATTGGAGAAAGCGACGATTGGACGTGGTGTGCATGATGATGGTTGATCGATGGGTGCGTTCAATTCTCCATTAGAATACGAGAAGCCCGAAGGGTTCGCTAACGGGACGAGAGAAGGCGGCTGAGGTGTAAGCCTTCAAACTGAACAATTTTCAAAGACCTGTCTTGGACACTTCGGACTTTTTTTGGTGTTCATCCGCCATTTTCACTGAGGCCCGACGGCCTGAACGTCATGGTTGGTGTTGCAGCTTTGAGCGAGTGGGCGACTCATTCACTTGGCGAATTCTTCATTTCCATCGGGTGCTTCGGGTGCTTCGTCGCCATGAGACCGATGCGATTCTCAGAAGGACAATTCGTACGATCGCACGTCCTGCCCTTGCAGTTTGCTGTTGATTTCCAGATGCACCTGGCCATTTTCCATGCGGAATGGCACTTCGGATTTCCCCTGATCGAACTGGGCCGTCACCGACCGGACCGGTTTGGCGGTCTTGAGGCTCAACGGGGTGTCCGGACCCTG
>JAPJNB010000104.1 GCA_026461385.1 Akkermansiaceae bacterium | reverse complement strand
TATCACATCGAAGTTGAATGTGCGGCTTTCAAGCTGGGTGGCGGCTCCTTGGCTGTGGGTTCCGGCGTCGATCTCCGCAAGGCGTTGGATGGTTTCACTAGTAGGTGATCCACTTGCCAGAGCTTCTTGGAGTTTCCGTGATTCCAATTCCAGCATGAACGCGCGGTGATAGTCTCTGAGCCTTGCCAATAGCGGGGTGCAATCACTTGGAAGTGGTGCAAAGTCTTGGGCGCATTCTAGCAACTCGCTTCGGACCGCTTGTGGCGCATCGCTGAAGTAAGCCACTAGACCATCAAGATCCTTCACGCCTTCGCAATTCATGCCGTGCAAGACTCCGGCGGAGACTTGCTGAAGCACTCCGGTCGGGAAGTGATCCGGCTCAAAGTGATTAAGCTGCCTCGGTCGGTGCAAGACCCACGAATGGATCAGTTGGCGGCCTGCGCGTTCAGCGGCGGGAAGAAGCCTCTCATGCGCCATGATCGGCGCGGTTGGTGCGATCATGGTTTGGCAGCTCCTTGGTTAGGATTGTCCAACAAAGCCAAGAGTCGTGACAGTTCGCGGTCACTCCGGCGGCTGGGTGGGTTCGGGACGTGGGGGTCAATTTCTAGCAGGTCGTCGAAGATGTCGTCTTCGTCGCTGGGTGTGAGCAAACTATGCCGAAAGTCTTCGTGATCTTCGATGGTGATTTTGCGAGGTGGGGTGTAATGGCTCACTTGGTGCGCCCTGCGACGGCCTCGGTTTGAGCTTCGCGGGCCTCGCAGGCGGCAAGGTGCGCCTCGATGCTGGATATGTGGTAAAGGCGTTTCCCGTAAGCCGCGCCTTCGGCCCTGAGAGCAACGGAGCGAATCACTCCAGCTTTTCGCAAGTTATAAAGCGGTGTCCGAGTTATACCATAGTTTCGCGTGATGAATTTTTCATCAGCCCATTCGCGGGTGGTTTCTTTAGCCATGTGGCGAAGCTACCGCAAAGGATTTAGCTTCTTTTGTTATGGCTTGCCTGCTTGCGGCGGCTTTGTTTGTGCTTGTGGCATTGCACAAGTATGCTTGCGGCTTCTATACTTTTGCTTGTCGCGTCTTGCGCTTTGCTTGTGGCGATTTTTTAATCTTTTCGAGCTTCCTAGCACTTTTTTTCGCAGCGGCTCCCTTTCTCGCTCGTGCCGTGTTTTTCTCATGGCGGTCACGTTCAACAAACCCAAGAAAAACGCGTGCTAAGTCTGCTGCAGTCCTTGAATGGTATCCATCAATTCTTGCGCGAGTAATAGCTTCCGCAGTCACATTTTCGAGTTCATCACCTTCGAGCTTGTCATGGTAAGCGATTGAACGACGGGTCCATTCGCGGAATTTTCGCAATCTATCTTCCGGCTTGGATTGCGGCATGGTTGCCCGCAGGAAACCATCAAGCGAAACCGTTTCGCTATCATTGAAGAGTGCCTGTATTTGCGCTCGCCGATCATCCTCAGCAGTAACCGCATCTTGAAATGTAGCTTCCCGCGCTAGTTCATCGCCGCAGGCTTTCCACAAGGCGAGTGCCGCTTGTGCTTGCTGGTGTGGTGATCCCTGCTGAGTGGTAGCTAGACTGGCGAGTTCAAATTGTGTCGGTTTCATGGTTTGGATTTCTTGAGGTTTGGAAGTTTGTCGATGGCATCGCGGAGCGCGGCCGCATCGGTGTGGCTGTAAATCTGATGTGACTCGCGTGTGGTGTGGCCAGTCAGGGCCATGCGGGCCTCTTCGGAAACCCCGACGGAGCGGAGCCAACTTGTGAACGTATGCCGCAAGCTGTGAAAGCCCTTTTCCCATGTGACGCGCCCCTTCCCCTTGTCTTGCCCTTCCTCGAACACGCGGGACGGTTTACCGCGACTCACGCCAGCGGTCGCCATAATTGATGTGAATGTGTCGGAAAGCCCCATCGCGCCGTTCACGGGAGTTTTTGCTAGCGTCGGGAAAACCGAGGCGGCGGGAGAATCATCACTGACGGGGGCGGCGAGCAGATAGGCCAACAAGTCTGGGTGGATTGGAATGTGAACCTCCCGCTTTTTCCTCTTGGTCTTGGATGGGATTAAGGTGATCCGTTTGGTGTCAAGGTCCACTGATTCCCACGACAGGCGGGCGGCATCACCAAGACGTAGCCCTGTGAATGCCGCCACAAGAATGAGTCCTCGCCATTCTTCACTTGGCGCAGCATCCACAAGACTTCCAACTTCCGCCAAGGTGAAAGGCTTCCGTTCCTGACTGTCTCCGATATCAGTGTCAGCAATCGCCGTGCCGCACGGATTGAAGGAAATGATTCCCTCGCGCATCGCCGCCCGATAGATCGCCCCCAAGTCTTTGACGTAGGAAAGGACGGTCTTACCTGCCCTGCCCGCGTCCTGCAAACTCTCGCGCCATTCTCGAACGTGCTGCGGTGTCACGCTTTCCAGAGGCCTTTTGCGGCGATCATCACCAAGCCATGCGAGGAACGCGTCGGTGTGGCTTTTGTATCTCGCCATCGTGGCCTTGCTAGAATCGCGGGACTTCCGGCGAAGCCATTCCGTGCTCCAAGTTTCCAATGTCCAAGTTTCCAACGTCTCGCCAGTCGCTAGTTCGAGCAGACTGGCTAGATATTTGCGAGCGGCGGGAGCGGTGAATGTCCCTCGCTCAATCTCCATCACAACTTCCGCGAAGATGGCCTTGGCTTGTCTTCCGCGATCACTGCCAGCTTGAATCACGGACCGTTCGTTTCTCTCCCACTCATCCGCGATTGCCTGCGCGGCCTTCCGATTGGTTTGGTCGGTGGATTTCCGCATTTTACGAAGATTGCCTGTGGCAGGGTCTGCAACGTAGATTTGCGCCTGATAGAATTTCGAGTCTTTGCGTTTGTAGGTGCTGGCCATTAGTTCCTCCTCGGTGTGGGTAAAACCGTGACCTAGTTTTGCCGATTTAACAAGCTTTTGCAGCTTTTAATCCCTTTTAATTGCTATAAGTCACTGGTTTTCAATGGTCGCTTTTCCTTTCGCAGGTTCGAACCCTGCAGCGTGCACCATGCTGATCTTCAGCGATTTTTGACTTTTTTGTCTCGGTAGGACCATTTGCAAACCGACGTTGTTCGAGATGGGGTGAGTCATGCTTAGCGGGTGGGGAGCCACCAGTTGCCGGAGACGACGAGCAGGACTTGCAGGCGGATGGCGTCGGCGAAGTAACCTTGGGCGGGCCCGAAGTCACGGCCGGTGATCGAGGTCCAGAGGCAGTTGAGCCATTGCGGGTCGTTGCCAAGCATCGCGTTCACGGCGAAGGGGGCGGTGAACGCGAGGTCGTTGTAGTTTCCAAAAGCCTTGCCGTTAGGGCCGTTGGTGACCCAATAACCGGCTTTGATGTTGCGCGGTTGTCCTTCGGTCGTGCGCGAAATCCAGTTGGCCATTTTCACTTGTGGATCTTTGATGTCCATTTTTCCTGTTAGAATGTAGGCCATTGGCAAGCGCCATGGGATCCGGCAAGCATTGTAGGAGCAGTCTCCGTCGTGTGGGGTTTCGAGGTATTTCTTGGCCACCGGAATGTAGTCGGAACCGGATTTCACATAGAAATCAGCCATGAGGCCGGTCTCACCACTGCCATTTGAAAACTGGTGATTTACGATGGTGGTGATGCGGTTATAGACCTTCATCCATTCAGCTGCGTGCGCGGTGTCGAAGTCGGCGTAGGCTAACAGGTGATCGACCATGTAATCCGATGCGCGCGAGTGTGGCGTTGCATCTTGGGATGCCCAATCGCCAGGGAGGATGCTTGAATCAGATCGATTGACGCAGCAGGTAAGTAGGTCTGTTAGAACTCGCAGTGCTTCATTTTGGTAATGGATCGGCCCATTTGATCCCCACTGGCGGTCAGCAAGGATCAGAGAGTAGGCGATGTCCATGTCGCCATCGGTCGCAGAATCTGCACCCGAGACATTGTGCATGGAGCCACCTTTCAGCGACTGCTTCCATGCGGTGAGGTTTTTACCGATGCGCGAAGGGTGGGCCTTGGTGTAGTGGAACAAGGCATCGAAGTCCGCATGGTCAGCCATGTAGGCGGCAATCACCATTCCATATCCTATTGCTTCGGAAACGGTGGAGTCCGACTTGTCAAACTTGATCCACTTTTGGAGTGGCTCGGTGTTGGTTAGGGTTTTGACGTAGTTGACTTTCCACGCATCGTAGTGAGCGACCACCGCCGCGTCCATTTCCGGCTGAGACACATGGGTTGGCTTCAGCACGCCCGGTGTGTAGCTGACATGTTGTGGGAAGGGTCGCTGGGGTGCAGCAGTGCCAATGCCGAAGAACCCTGCTAGGCCAAGGAAAATGATGATTGGTAACCTCATGGCGGAGGAGCGGATAGTCTTGTTGGATTTAATTAGAATCTGCTAGAATTCTTGGGCTTTCTAAAGGCCCGCCGGTTTTGCTGCTTGCCAGCCGAGTTTCCATTGGGCCATGAGGGTTTCTATGAGTTTGGCGTTGGCAGGATCCTTGGCGGTGTTGGTGTTTTCTTGATCGTCGTTTTGATGGTCGTAGAGCTCGATGCTGTCCACTTTGGAGTGGTCTTTTTGATCGACCCAAACTGTGAAGCGGTAGCGATCGGTTCGCATCGTGTAGCCCATGAGATCCGGCCCATGAGTGGCGACGCGGCTGCGTTGGTACTGGCTGAATGCTGCGGATTTCCATGGGCGCTTGGGATCATCGAGGAGTGGCTTGAAGCTTGTGCCTTCTAACTGTTTTGGCAGTGAAAGTCCCGCGAGGTCAGCGAGTGTCGGATAGACATCAACGAATTCGACGAGGGCGTCGCTGCGAGTGCCTGTGTTTTGCATGTTTGGAGCGGATAGAATCAATGGAGCGTTCACATCGTTTTCCACGTTGCTGTGTTTGGCCCATGAGTCATGTTCGCCGAGTTTCCAGCCGTGGTCGCCCCAGAGGACGATGATCGTGTTTGAGCTCAGACCGAGGCGATCGAGTTCATCGAGCACTCGGCCGACTTGGGCATCCGAGTAGCTGATGCTGGCGTAGTAGGCGTGTTTCAGTTGGCGTGCTAGATCGTCGGGGAGATGGCCGTTCGGGATGTCATGGTACATCCGGAGTTCGTCGCCGGGGAGGATCGCGTAGTCTGGAGCATTTTTGGGTTTGAATGGATTGGTCGCTAACTGAATTTTGGTTGGGTCATAAAGATCCCAGTATTTTTTGGGTGCCACAAATGGGAGGTGCGGTTTCACCAGTCCGACTGCGAGAAAGAACGGTTGCTTGTTTTTCGCGATGTTTTGAAGCGCTTGGATGGCGAGGTCGGCAACTTTGCCATCGGTGTAAGTGTTATCTGGCACATCGGCGCACTCGAATGCGGGGCCACGGGTGTTTAAGCGGTTTGGCGCGATTTCGCCCGGCGCGTTCGGTTCTTTTTCGCCAGCCACGACCGGTCGGCTCTCGCCATCGCCGTCGGGTTCACCTGCGGGGCGGTGTGAATTGAGTTCGACGTTTTCGGGCAGCGCGTAAACGGGGGCTTTTGGATTCACCCAAGGCACGGACCACGACTGCGGGTCATTGAATCCGCCATGGAACACCTTGCCCATTCCTTGGACAAAATAGCCGTTCTTTTTGAAATGCTCGGGGAGGGTGATTGCATCTGGCAGCGCGGCGCGGAAATGGGTCTTGAGGTCCCAGACTTTGGTCGTATCGGGGCGGGTTCCCGTGAGTAAGCTTGAGCGGGTCGGGGCACAAACCGCTTGCTGGCAATAGGCGCGGTTGAAGACCATGCCCTTGGCCGCGATGCGGTCGATGTTAGGGCTGTGGATGTAGGTTTTACCGTAGCAGCCGAGTTCGGGTCTTAGGTCGTCGGCGACGATAAAGAGAACGTTCGGTGGGTTTGTTAGAGGAGCAGCATGGAGGGTGGGGATGAATCCCGTAAACGCGGAAATGAGCAGCGCGAGTGTTCGATTTAATTTTGGGCTCATGATAGATGGGAAGTGAAATTGGTGTTGATCGATTTATTAGATTGTGAAATGGGTCGGAGATTTGAATCCATTAGATTTTCGTGTTAGGATAAATGAATTCAAGGCCGAACACGGATGTATTTTTGCAACTTCCTTGGTCTCGGTTCGCCGCCGTAGAGGTTGCCGTCGCGATCCACGGCGACGTATTCTGCGGCAGTGCCCTTCGTTTCACGGGGGTCACCCCAAGGGTAGGGAACAAACGCATTGAGCCATCCAGTGCGCGCGTCGCCGATGCGAATGCCCATCTCCCATCCCGGGTTTTCCACCTCATCAGACTCCGAGTCCGTAACGTAGATGCCGCCCTTTTGGTCAAAGGTGATCCCGCTTGGGCGGCCGAATTGCGTCCATTGCGCGAGAAATTTTCCTTCTTGGTCGAAGATTTGTATCCGGTTGTTGCCGCGGTCAGCGACAAACACGCGGCCTTGCAGGTCGATGGCGATCGAGTGTGGCATGCGGAATTCACCGGGAGCATAGCCGGTTTTGCCCCACGATTTGATGAATTCGCCGTCTTTGGAAAATTTAACGATGCGGTTGTTGCCATCGTCGAAGCTGTGTCCATCGGCGATAAAGATATCGCCATTAGGAGCCACTGCGACGTCGGATGGTGATTCGAGGAGGGTCGGTGAATTGCCCGGGGTGCCAGCGGTGCCGAGCGTCATGAGGATTTCCCCTGTCGGGCTGAACTTGATGACTTGATGTCCCCGAGTGCCCTTGGGCGTCTTCTTCGTGGCCACGCCGTCCGTCACCCAGACGTTGCCTTCTGAGTCTACGCCAAGCCCATGTGGCCAGATGAACTTGCCGCCGCCGAAGCTACGGATCACGTTGCCAGCCAAGTCGAATTCGAGGATTGGGTCCAAATCTGAGTCGAGGCATTCACAGCCAAACTGCTTAGGTTCAGTCGAGGAACACCGAATGATCGCCCAGAGGTGTTGGCCGTCCGGCGCGAGTGTTAGATCGCCCACCGCACCCATGGGGCGACCATCTGGCAACTTCGCCCATCCGTCGACCATGCGGAAGGGATTGGGTAGGCCCTGAGCGATGGCATGTTCTGACGCGATGAGTGCCAAGCTTACACCCAACATCAACGCGGTCCAAAGTCTTTGAATTTGTGTGTTTTGTGGAATCATTGGTTTTGGTGGATTTGGTGAAAATGAATCGGAATGCATGAGCACAGGGTTTCGATAGTTCGATGATGATCTCGCCAATTGAGCATTGTTAGAATTAAGCAGACAACCCCATGAGACAACATTGGCTTGGTCGTATCCGCAAGGGATTTTACGGGGGAAAAGGTCGGTCGGGTCGTTGGCTTGTCGTCATATCATCCGACTTCGCGCAACAAATCGCCACCGCTAAGGTTGTAAAAATACTAAAATCTCAATCGCTTGAAGACCATTCATTTTAGCTCTCGTTCCATTGCGTTTTCTATGTTGCTGATGACTGCGTGGATGGCACAAGCGGATCCCATTCTCACTTCATGGTTCACCCAGAACTCAAGCGTGCTTGCGCGGGTGATACAGACCAAAACCACCTCAACTCCGACGGTGAACACCACCCCTGTCACGGTGTGGCCAAGCACAGGGATTACCAACGGGAATTCCAATGGCCTCGCGCAAACGGTACCCGTTTATGCCGATATTCAGAGGATTCGCTACACATCCACCAATGTTTACATCAACTCAAGCGGACTGGCTTCTTATACGATGGGGCCTTTCCTATCCAGCGGAACTGGCCTTTTTGGTTTTTGGCCAGTGTCACAGAATTTCACGATTCAATTGCCTTTGACTCCGCCAACGGTTATCCCAGCGACAGCTAAAACCGCTCACACTGGTGGTCCAATCGGTGTGATGGTGAATGGCGTGGTCATTTACGATCTTGGTGATGCTTTCGGATTTGTGCAGACAGCCTCATCGCCTGCGGTGACTGGGAGCGACTCAATGGGTCAAACCAATTCGACTCATCCATGGTGGCGTGACGCTCTTGCAGTGGAGGCGGTGACTTTCGATCCGGGGTTTGCGCATCAACCTGGCCTCAATGGTCAATATCACTACCATGCGGAACCGAAGGCGTTGCGTTACCAGCTCAGAGACAACATGCAGGCGACCTACGACTCGGGCAATCACACCTATAGCTACACAGAAGACGTTTCTAACCTTCATCATTCGCCCATCTTGGGCTGGAGTTTTGATGGTTTTCCGATTTATGGTCCATATGGATATTCGAAACCGCTTGATCCCGGCAGTTCAGTGACCAGGATGCGCAGTGGTTTTGTTCTTCGGAATGGTCTGAATGGAACGACCAACATCGCTACCACCGGTCGCACGACGCTACCCAAATGGGCTGCAATCGTCGAGGGATTTGCAACTTTGGCAAACTACCCTGGATCGGGAACAGTCAACACCAGTGGTGATTATATACTCGCCACCGCAAGCCTCTACGGTCCTGCCACTTCTTATGCAAGTGGCCCTACTTCCTACGCAATTGGTCGGTACATTGGTGACTACGATTATCTGGGAGATCGTGGACAAACTCAGGGCCCTACTGGGACATTTGATCTCGATCAGTACAATGGGCGGACATGTGTGACTCCAGAATTTCCAGGTGGTACTTATGCCTACTTTGTATCCATTGACGCAAAAGGAATTCCGGCATTCCCTTACATGTTAGGAAAGCAATATTATGGTCCAAAGTCAGGGGCGGCGATGAACGTAACTGTGCCCACGAACGGTGTGACCGAGTTGTTTAACAGCGGTGGTTTGAATGCCAAGGAGGTGATGAGTACCCCGAGTGTTAACTCCTCAACTGGTAGTGTCACTCTCACGTGGAGTAGTGTCGAAGGGGGGTCTTATCAAGTAGAGGCTTCAACGAATCTTCAAACTTGGACAACGTTAAGTTCAGCATTGCCAGCCGCGACAAATACCGTTTTGCCTGCGCCAGCAGATGTGTTGACGGCAACGTCGTTCATTGATGTGGGTTCGGCAAATTCAAATCAGAAGCGATTTTATCGAGTGAAGAGGAACTGATATCTTGGTTCGCTTCTTAATTCACGTAATATCAAAGCGATGAAGTTATATTTCCTGGTAATTTATATCGCTGGCATACTTAGTTTGCGGGCAGACCCACGTCTGACGTCGTGGATGACCGCGAAATCGACGCAATACGCTCGGGTGACGGAGACCACGACGACCTCGCCCGTTGCGGTTTGGCCCTCGACTGGCATCACGAAAAACAATGGCAGTCCGACCCAGGCCGCACCCGCCTATGCCGATGTGCAACAGATTCTCTATTCAAACAACTTTGTTTATGTGCGCTCGGCAGATCTTGCGAGTCACCCGATGGGGCCCTGGTATAAAGAATACACCAAGACCACGGTGAACGGTTTATGGCCCACGACCCGTACACTTACCTCAAAAATTCCGCGCTATCCGACCCCGGTCACCCTTGCCAATCAGGTGGCAGACCAGGTGGGGCAAGGGCCAGTGGGAGTGCTGGTCAATGGCGTGACCATTGCAAATCTGGGGGATGGGCAGGGGTATGACACCGCGCTCGCCAAGGATGCGGGCGTAACGTCTGGCGGCATTCCTGGAAACAAAAGTGATGTTTGGATCCGCAATGCGACAGGGGCGGAAGGCCCGATTCTCGATGGCGGCTTTGGTCACCCCGCGCCGGATGGAGGCTACCACTATCACGCCAACCCTCGCGCGTTGCGCTACCAACTTGGGGACAACCTCACCTACACCGTCACCACCAATCCAGTCTCAAGAGTTAGAACAGAGACCTACACGGAAAATACCACCAATCTCCACCATTCGCCCATCGTCGGTTGGGCCTACGATGGCTATCCAATTTACGGACCCTATGGATACTCCAGCGCGATGGATCCGAACAGTGCGGTGCGTCGCATGGTGTCGGGTCATGTGCCGCGGGATGGCTCATACGGCACCACCAACCTCGCTACCGCGGGTCGAAACTCACTTGCTGCATGGGCGGCTTTATTTCATACATTTACGAGTAGCCTTGGCAGTAGTGACTATATTCTAACCAGTGCCAACTATGGGCCAGATGTCTCTGTGAGTTTCCCCATCGGGTGGTATGCGGAAGACTTTGATTTCCTTGGAGATCGTGTGAAAAATTCGGCCACAGGTGCCCACTACCTACAAGGTGTCGACTATGACCTCGACAAGCCCAACGGGCGCAGTTGTGTGACTCCAGAGTTTCCGGGTGGGACTTATGCCTACTTCATTCCAGTTGATGCAAATGGTGTGCCTGCATTTCCCTATTCGATCGGGCGGTACTGGAGCGGCAAAACCACCGGAGGCCGTGTGGTCGGTGGCAATATCACCGAGTCTGTCACCACGGTGTACACGGGCGGACCGCGCACTCCAGAGGTCATGCTCGCGCCTGTGGTGAATCAAGATACGGGTAACGTTACGCTCACTTGGAACAGCATCGAGGGAGGGACGTACAAGGTTGAAGCCTCCACCAATCTCACCACGTGGACGACATTAGCCGCCAGCATTCTTGCGGCATCAAGTAACACCCTGACTTCGGTGTTAGATAGCGAAGCGGCTTTACCGACACGGTACAAATCTCGATTTTATCGGGTGTCGCGCACGGCAACGGCAGTTTTCAGCGCAGCTTACGTGGGTCAATGAGTGGCACCATGATGCAGATCTAGTGAGAGTGCATTTGGTGATGTACTAGGCCATCGGGGTGCTAGCTCAAACTTGTTATCAAATCATGATCTATTTTTTGGTGGTCTGAGGTGGAGTGGGAACTCGAGTGATACTAGCACATTTTTCATTTCCGGAGCTAGTTCCCATCTGGCGGCCGGACGCATCGCGTCGGGTGGTAGAGATCGTGCCGGATCGGCTGGTGGTTGTGTTTTCGCTGCCAGTGATGCGTCCCGAGGCGTCACGGAATTGCGTGCGGCTGGTGGAGTCACTCGATTGACTGGTTTCAGCGCTTGCTGCCATGCGGCCGCTCGCATCCCTGTAGGTGGTGCGAGAGGATTGTCCATGAATGGGTTGGGTGGTCGATGTGCCTGAGAGGCGGCCGCTCGCATCTCGGTACTCGGTGCGTGTCGCGCTGCCGTTGGTTTGGCTGGTGGCGGTGCCGATGATGCGGCCTGAGGCATCACGCACGGTGGATTTTGCGGCTCCACCGTTAGTCGACTGATGGTTAATTCTCTGGATGACTCGGCCTGAGGAGTCACGTACGACTTCTTGGCACAACTCGGCGGGGCACGTGGTGGTCAAACGTAACGTAGCGAGGATGATGAGGAGGATTTTCATATCAAAAAGAAATGTATTCATGACATCAACGTGGTTTCTCTTCAAGTGGAAAATGCAATAGGGTATTAGCGATACGCAACGGAATCGATCAGTGTGTGCGCAGATTTCAGGTTTGGTGCTTGCAAGCGGGTAAGGCATGGGTGTCTCCTCTCATTCATGATCCGCACGATTGGTCTGCTTTTACTGTGTTTTGTACAACTTGCATTTTCGGCTGGTATTTCAAGTCAGACACAGGAGTTGTCAGATTATGTCTTGGTTCCGGCTCCACCGACGACCACCTGTATTTTGAAGCAGGGTGATCGGCTTGCCATTTGTGGGGATTCCATCACTGAGCAGCACCGCTACTCAGCTCTGTTAGAATCTTACCTAACCGCTTGCCTGCCTGAGCTTGGAATCACCTGTCGCCAATATGGATGGAGTGGTGAGCGGGCGAGTGGTTTCTTGAAGCGCCTCAAGAGCGATGTTTTGCGGTTCAAGCCGACCGTCGCGACCACTTGTTATGGCATGAATGATTTCCGCTATGTTCCTTACCAAGAATCGATCGCCGCAGAATATCGGGAAAATCAAACTGCCATCATTGATGCTTTTCAGGCGATCGATTGCCGTGTCGTTCTCGGTTCGCCTGGGATCATCGACTCTGTGCCTGCCTGGGTGAAGACCGCGGAGGGAACGCAGAAGGATCTGAATCTGGCGTTGGCACGGTTTCGGAATATCAATGTGGAAATCGCTGCCGCAACAAAGGTAGCATTCGCGGACATCTTTCAGCCGATGCTTGTTGCAGATTTTGCTGCAAAGCGACAGTACGGAGCTGATTTCAAAATCGCGGGCAAGGATGGGGTTCACCCTGGCATGGCTGGCCAACTCATCATGGTCTATGGGTTTCTCAAAGGTATGGGTGTGAATGGCGATCTCGGAACTATCACCCACGATGAGGGCACTGGAAATGTTGGTGCAACTCAAGGGCATGTGGTCGTGGAAGCGAAGAAGGGTAGAATCACTCTGCGCAGCACACGAATTCCGTTCAGTCCCGGCCCGGGTGCGGTGGATCGTGACGATTCAATTCGCGCGGGCCTTGTGCTAGTGCCCTTCGATGATGAACTCAATCGTTTTATCCTGCGGATTCAGCAGCCGAAGGCACCAAACTACCGAGTCACGTGGGGTGATCAATCGAAGAACTACAATGCCCGTCAGCTTGAGGATGGAATCAACCTTGCAAAGGATTTCGACCATCATCCGTTGGTTGGGGCATTCGGAAAAGTGTTCGATGCGGTGGTGCGTAAGCAGGAGTACGAGACCCGCCAGATTAAGATGCTCGTTCATGGGCTGGAAGGTGAAGTGGATCTTGAATCCACCTTCGCACTCACAGAAAAAGTTCGGGATACCTTAGAAAAAGCAGTTTGCAATTCAGTGCAGCCGGTCGAACATGTCATCGTGATTTCTGCACTTCCTTGAGGCACTTGGATGAGATGGTGCTATGATTTTTCTAGCGATGTAGTTGCTCGTTTTTTGAAAAGCAAATGAAGATCCTTTCGAGTCCATTGATCATACTGATGCTTGCAACAGCGGGGATGCCGTGGCTGATGGCCAGTCCAGTGGATCAATTATCGGTGGATGAGGTGGTTTTTTTTGATGATTTTGAAACTGACCTTTCTCAATGGGTTCTCGAACAGATGCCCGGAGGGACAGCGGGTGTCATCGATGGCAAGCTCGACATCGATGATGTAGGTGGATGCACCGTTTGGTTTAAGCAGAAAATCGGTGGCTCGGTTTTGATCGAATTTGATGTGACCATGGTCAAGGAGAGTGGTGCGAATGATCGGGTGAGCGACCTCAATTTTTTCTGGATGGCAACCGACCCTGTAAGCCCACACGATTTCTTTGCGAATAGCGCGAAACGCCACGGGGATTTTAAGAACTACCATCCGCTTCAACTCTATTACGTTGGCTATGGAGCCAATGATAACACGAGCACTCGTTTCCGGCGATATCCGGGTGACGGTTCTCGGCCGGTTTTGCCTGAGCATGACTTGAGTGATCCTAAACTCATGAATATGCCTAACAAGACCATCCACCTACAAGTCATTGCAGATCAGAGTCGGATCGGCCTTAAGCGTGACGGCGATATCATTTTCGATTTTTTTGACAAAGACCCATTCCAAGAAGGTTGGTTCGGCTTTAGGACTCTGAAAAACCACATGCGCATTGATCAATTTCGTGTGCGTCGTATCAAACATCAACCATGAATCATCATCCATCATTCAAACGTGCATTGAAATCCGTTCACTTAACACTGGGTCTTGGTTTGCTCGCGCTGGGTGGTCCTGCCGTTGCGCGTGATATCCATGTGCGGAATCCATCGCAGTGGGAAAAAGCTCAAGTAGCCGCGAGGCCAGGTGACACACTGGTGCTCGATGCGGGCGAGTGGAAGGATTTGAGGATGATCATCACGAAAGGTGGAAGTGCTACTAGGCCATTAGTCATCCGCGCGGACATCCCAGGTGAGACGGTTCTAGTAGGAAGCTCAAGCATTGAGGTTAAGGCACCCTATGTGACCATTGACGGCTTATATTTTACCCGAGGCTGGATTGAAAAAGGCTGCGTCATCAGTCTCAACTCGCACCATGGGATCATCCGTAACACCGCGATTGTAGATTATAATCCACCTAGCTTTCGCACCGAGAGCTATTGGGTTTTCTTCGAGGGAGACAATAATCTAGTAGACCGTTGTTATTTTAAGGGAAAGAGTAATATGCATCCACTCATTGGAAACTCGATCGACAACAGTCGTCACAATTCCGTGACTCATTCCTGTTTCAAAAATATCCCATACAATGATGGTAATGGTCGCGAGATCATTCGCGTTTGGGGCTATGGGAAATACGACGAAGTGGGGACTGACGGAGCCTTCTTCACCGTGGACGGGAACCTCTTCGATCATGCCGATGGTGAGGGCACGGAAACAATTTCGCTCAAATCGAACCGCAATCTCGTTAGGAATAACACCGTGATCGGTACTCGTGGCGGCATCAACATTCGGCGTGGTAGCTTCAATGTTGTTAGGGAAAACATTGTGCTGGGGCAAGGGGTTGACGGGGCGCACGGGCTTCGGATGTCGGGCTCGAACAATCTCGTTGAGAATAATTTTGTGCTAGACTGTGATTATGGCATTCGTGTTTTGTCAGGAGAATACATCAAGGAATCTCTCACGAAAGACTATCAACCGGGTTTTTCTGAAGCAGTGACGAGCGGACCACCGCAGCGCACTGCATTTTATCCGCAGGTGCAGAAGCTTACGCTTTTGAACAACGTGGTGATTGGCAGTGCCTCCGTTGATTTGGAAATCGGCTCGGACTATCAGAAGCGCTGGCCACAGTCGCAGATGGTACTGCTACCCGAGGATTGCCTCATCAAAAACAATCGATTTGTTAGGCCAGATGGAGGTGTCTCGGTGGTTGGTACGGTGGTTGATTCGAGTCTGCCATTCAGCCGTTTCCGACCTAACAACAACCAATATGTGGGCAATCTACTGGTGGGGGGGAAATGCAAATTTGAGGCTGCGGACAAGGGGTTTAAGAGCGAAGGTATCCGGTCGAATTGGTCAGTGGAGCAAGAGATGAAGCGCCTCAAGCTGTTGACGCTTGCAGATGTTGGACCGGAGTGGGTGATTGCCCTTCGGCAGGCGGGTAAGTTTCAGGTTGAGGATGTGGTTGCCGACGTAGGCTCTGATAAGCAAGCGGCGAAGAAGAGAAAGGCTGAGGCTAAGGCGAACAAGTCGGGAAGGTAGAACGTTACGCTCCGATGCGTGTGGGCTGGTGAGGATTTGATCGATTCAGTTTGCAATCATCGATTTATCGACGTTCTTGTCAGTAAGATGAATACGATCCCATTTCTCCGCAGGTTGGGTTTTCTGGTATTGGCGGTCGGCGTTTTTTCGGTCGTCAGTTGCATGAACGCCTATGATTCCCGCGGGCGTCCCATTCAAGCGGTGGACCCGGGAGTTGCCATTGCTGGGGCAGCTGCTGCTGGTGTGGTGGGGTATTCCTTGGCAAATGATCACAACGATCACTACCAGTATCGGCGGAGATACGACAGCCATCGAGGGTCCTATTACGGAGGGTACCGTAGCAGCTACCGCCGCTATTGAGGATCTGGCCAAGTTTGGGTATTCGAAGATCTGAGGACGGGATCGACAGCCAGATTATTTCTCGTTAGGGTGTGCTTGAACATCCCGACGAAACATGCCAACCACAGCCACCCGTCTTTCCGTTTTTACCGAGTCTGTCATCCGGGGGACCACTCGATTGGCGAACGCACACGGTGCCATCAATCTTGCGCAAGGCTTTCCGGATTTTGAACCACCGGAGGAATTGCTTGCAGCACTAGAAAAGGCGACCCGTGGCCCGCATCACCAGTACGCAGTGACATGGGGTGCCCCGCGTTTTCGCGAGGCCTTGGCACTGAAAATCCGGCGATTTACCGGTCTGCCGATTGATCCTGATCAAAATCTTGTTGTTACCTGTGGCAGTACGGAAGCAATGATGGTCGCCATGATGCCCGCCTGCAATCCGGGGGATAAGGTGATCATTTTTTCGCCCTTTTATGAGAACTATGCGGCCGATGCGATTTTGTCGGGGGCGGAGCCGATTTATGTACCGCTGAGGCCTCCGGGTTTCGGTTATGATCTGGATGAGCTTGCAAGGGCCTTCGCTCAGAAGCCCAAGGCGATCGTTGTTTGCAACCCGTCCAACCCTACGGGCAAGGTCTTCACGCGTGAGGAGTTGTTAGAAATTCTCCGTCTAGCAGAAGAGCACGACGCCTTTGTGATCACTGACGAGCCCTACGAGCACATCGTTTTTGCGCCGCACGAGCACGTCTATTTTGCCGCATTGCCGGGTGCATTTGAGCGGACGATTACCTGCAACTCATTGTCCAAGACCTATTCGATCACGGGCTGGCGTCTTGGGTATGTTCAAGCGGCCCCGCAGGTGATCGCTCAAGCGCGCAAGGTTCATGACTTTCTAACAGTTGGAGCGGCGGCACCACTGCAGGAGGCTGCCATTGCTGGTTTGGAGTTGCCAGACAGCTATTACGCAGGGTTGCGTGACCTCTATACCGAGAAGCGCGATTTATTTCTCGGACTGCTCCGTCGGACCGGGTTGCCATTCACCGAGCCACAAGGTGCCTATTACGTCATGCTCGACATTTCATCGCTTGGATTCCCCACCGATACGGAGGCGTCTGAGTGGCTGATCCGAGAAATTGGGGTCGCGGGGGTTGCTGGCTCAAGCTTCTTCCGAGAGCCGGTGAATCATTTGATACGCTTTCACTTTGCTAAAAATGCCAGCACCCTGCAGGCTGCGGGCGAACGATTGCTCCGGTTGGCGTGATGGCGCCGCCGGAGGGACTCAATGCGTGAAATTGATCGCTCGTCATGCGCGTGGGAAGCGATCATGGTTCATTCATCAGTCGCGCTTGAAATGGCAATGAACCCTATCAGAAAAATAAATCGGTGAAGACATTTAAAGAAATCGGAATTCCAGCAGACCTCATCCAAGGTCTTCAGGAGCTCGGAATCATCCATCCCACGGACATCCAGGAAAAGGCGATTCCGTTTCTGCTAGAAAATGGTGGGGATTTGATCGCGCAGGCTCAGACTGGCACCGGCAAGACCGCCGCATTTGGTTTGCCCTTGCTGATGTCGGTGAAACCCAATTCTCCTGAGATCCAAGGCTTGATCGTCGCCCCAACTCGCGAACTTGCGAAACAGATCGGCAAACAGCTTTTCCGCTACACCAAGTTTTCAGAACGCATTTTCATTGAGGTGTTGAGCGGCGGAGACTCGTTTGATCGGCAAGTTGCCGCGCTCCAGCGACCGACTCATATCGTGGTGGCGACGCCCGGTCGCTTGATCGATTTGATTCATCGCAAGGCGCTTACACTCGTAGGGGTGAAGCATTTGGTGTTAGATGAGGCGGATGAGATGCTGAGTATGGGTTTCAAAAAAGAGCTCTTGAAGATTTTTGGACTCACACGAGGTCGGACAAGCACCTGGCTATTTTCGGCGACTATCCCCGATGCGATTCACGGCCTGATCAAGGACTGCATGCCAGGGAAACCTCATCAACTGAAAATTGATAAGGCTCACGTCGTCAATCGAGACATCGACCATCAGTTTGTCATCTGTGGTCGTGACGAGAAGACGGATTTCATCAGTCGCTTCCTTAAAACGCAGCTGGAGAACCGTGGCGTGATCTTCTGCCGCACCAAGGCGGGTGCCATCATTCTTGGCAAGCAGTTAACCGTTAAAGGCCATGGTGTCGATGTCTTGCAGGGTGATCTAACACAAAAGGAGCGAGACACCGTGATGCGCTCGTTCAAGAAAGAGCGCACTCAGTTCTTGATTGCGACTGATGTTGCGGCGCGCGGTATCGATGTGGAGGGCCTTTCATTCGTCATTCACCATCAGCTTCCTGAGCAAAACGAGTACTACACGCATCGTAGCGGCAGAACTGCGCGAGCAGGAAAAAAAGGGATTTCGGTCGCCTTGATCGAGCCACGCGAACGACCGAAGATTGTTCGGCTTGCCAACGAACTCGGCTTGTCATTCAGCGAGGTTTATTAGCCAAGCATGGCGTTAGATTCGCAATGCACCTTGCATGATCTACCGTGCATCTTGCATGATTTTCAATCGTCGCCGTTGGTGAGATTTGCGCCATTTCTCGGAGTGGTGGGCTTGCTGCGGGTCGGCACACGACAAGCTAAGGAACCTGCATGCAGATGCTTGTCGAGTGGATGAATTGGTTAGGGCAATTTAATATTTCGACGAAGTCCGTCGGCATCATGGGGGCGGTTGGGATTGCCTTGTTTCCGCTGGCATCGCGTGCAGGGGTGGAAGGTAAGTCATGCGATCGATTGGTTGGAATGTATCAAGTTACCGCAAGCAATGACCCTGCATTTTCTTTTCAGGCAGATTCGGAGTGGTTTCTTGATTTTGGCAAAGGGACTAGTACCGGTAAATCGAGCGGTAGTGTTGCGATCTCCTTGCGCAAGAATCCAAACGTGAAGGTTCGCATCATGGCGTGGGAATATTTTCCGAAGCAGCGGAGCTTGACGATTGGAAATCCTTTCCATGAAGGGTCCAAGGAAGCCGTAGCATTTGGTAGTTGGCAATTGCTGCCTGCATCCGACGGCATCCTCTTGGAGCGAGGTGCTTATCAGACATCCCTTCATTTGTTAGATATCGATAAGTATTCAAATTGAAAAAGTGTATCCTGTTATGAATTCCAAACCTGAATTCCTGCCTACCCTTGAGGAGAGAATCCTTGAGGTTGAAAATCACTTTGGTCTCCTCCAGAGGGAAATCGAAGAAATTGGGCTGCCTGCGGGGCTTGACCTTCAGCGCAGGCTTGAAGAGTTGAAGATCGAGGAACAGGCGGTCCGCAGGGATATTATCGGTTACCTGTTAGATCCTGAGCCCGATCCCATCAAGGTGCAAAAAATCGAGCGCCTGTTGCAACGGATTGCGGACGAGGAATTGTCGGTTCAAGACGATGCGGATTTCTTGAACCAGTCGGCACCATCCTCGGTCTCCTTGGCAGTTGAGGCGGGTGCGCATTTGGTTAGCCTTTATCGGCGAGTCTTGGGGCGCTTGATCCGCGATCATCACCCGCTGGGGCAGTCGGTGTTTGTGAATCAGACCCATGACGACCTCGCTGCGCGCTTCGGGATTGACGATATCAAGGAAGCCGCAAAAGCTGGTGAGTCACTAAAAGTGGTAAATCCTAATTTGCAATGAATCTCTCAAACGCCCTTCAGATGGACCCCAATCTTCTTTTGGGGCTGCTCAACACCGAGTTGCGGAATCACTGTGATTCGTTGGAGGATCTCGTGAAGACCCATGATATCGACCCAGAGCTTCTCAGCGAGAAAATGGCGGTGGCGGGCTACGTCTATCATCCAGAACAAAACCAGTTCCGCTGACTCCCTGAGGAAAGTGTGGGCTTGATCGGGGATCGCATTTTGCAATTCGATCAAGCCGGTGTTGATGTTAGAGGCAACTCGTTTTGATGTGGCCGACAATGATTTTTTTCAACCGTCTCACGTTTTCTTTTTCTTGATTCTTGAGTTCCGTCCAGAACATCTTGAGGTCTTTGTCGAGTTGTACATTCGCGATGTATTGGTCTAAGTGACAGACTGAGTCGTTACGCTTGCGGAGTTCATGAATCAGATCGCGGTCATGGTCTGAGATGGTTTTGGTTTCGCCGTTGTGTTCAAAATACGTTTCTGCGGTGATGGGCATGGCGGTAGTGTGGGTTGTTCTAGAGGGGGGATCATGTCGGTTTGATCTGCTAGAATCCTAAGATTTTGGCCAGAGTTCTGCGATTTCCTTTGGCAAGATGTTGCGGATGTCGCCGATTTCGCCACTGACCACGTGTTGCTGGAGAACGGCGAAGACGGCGGTTGCGCAGCGGAGAGGGTTCAGGTAGCCCGGTCCTGAGTACTCGGACTCGATGCGGTGGAGGAATTGTTGTTTATTCAGCTTTTCTGGCTTATTGGACGGGCTCCACCCCTCATAGTAGATGCCACGCAGGTGGGTGGGCAATCCAGCAGCCAATTGGACCGCCTCATCGGCAGGAAGGCGGTCACGCAGTGCATGCATCACCGATCGCAGTGCGTGGAATGCGGCTTGGGGATTGTGGTCATGGAGTTCGTGCTCGACGCTGGCGATCCATTCGTGGGTTTTTTGAGTCGATGCATTGATGTTTGCGGTGATCGTGTGGCTCATATCGGGGGGGGTGGCATGGGGTCTAGTGCGAGCGGCGATTTCTCAAGCAATCAGGCCGTTGGCACGGCAATCGACTTGCACGGTGAATGCCAAGGAGAGACGCATGGTTTCGGCAAGAACGGAGCGGCTCTCATCGAGATTTAGTACCAACTCATGAAGGTATTTGCCGTGCAATCCGCACGAATGCTCGTGCAAGCTGCATGAAGTCTTGCCAACTTTTTGTTAGAACGACCCGCTTAATTTTCGTGCAATCCAGAAGGTGCTTAGAAGCATGACGAGCGCGGTGAAGGTGATCCAGTGTGACCCGAGAGCGATTCGGGTCTGTGTTGGTCTTGGCTCGGGAAGAGCGCTGATTTCTCGAACGAGGTCAGCGAGTTGATGGGGCTGGATCATACGGCCAT
>JAPJNB010000103.1 GCA_026461385.1 Akkermansiaceae bacterium | reverse complement strand
GGTTTAGCGGGTGACGAGAGCAGTCAATTTCCCAGACAAAATGCAGTCATCTTTGCAGTGATCAGGTTTAGCGGGTGACGAGAGGGGGTGACGAAGAAGCCCATCGCAGCACATTCGCTACCCTGCGAAACTCCTTGCGTGGGTCGTTGAAAAAACTAGTTTATTGCAAATCATCTTCCCCACCATGCCGATCCCACCCCTCGACAGCACTGCCCACTGGGCATTTGGAAACCAGTCGTTAAAGGCATGCAACGATCCCGCGGTGAGAAGGCTCGGGAAATCACGGCTTGGCATCATGCTCCTCGTTCTCGCGTGCTGGAGCGACAGGGCTCATGGCCTAGATGTCCGAGTGTGGAATGATTCCCAAGGCCGCGCCATCCATGCCACGATGGTCCGGGCGGACACCGAAACTGTCACCCTCAAGCTCAACGACGGCCGTGAGGTGCCCTACCCACTGGCCAAGCTATCGGAGACGGACAGAAACTACGTCGAGACCACTCGTGGGCAAGCGACCGATCGTGCCAGTGCCCCTCAAACGAAATCGGAGGATTCATCCGGCGTGGCAGGTTTTGAATCCGAGTGGCCGGGGTTAGTTCGATTCACCGATGATCCTGAAATTGTGACCCTCGAGGAGGATGCCGCCAAAAAACGTTTTGTGTATGAAAGCGCAAACTATCGGTACCTCTGCGACGTGAGACTTTCTCAATCGGTGGTCAAAGGCTTTGCCGTGATGTTTGAGGCCACGCGTCTTTATTGTCGTAGCCTGCCGCTCAGCTTGGATGGTGGAGACAAAACGGATGACAAGCTACAGATCTTGCTTTTCGAGAAACAAGAAGACTACGCAAGTGCGGGCGGACCTGCCGGAACTGCTGGCGTTTTCATCCCGCAAAAGCACGCCGTGCTGGTTCCTCTAACCAGTCTTGGCGTCCGCCCCGTTGGCAATGGCTACATGCTTGATCGCGACAAGAGCAGCAAAACCCTCCCCCACGAGCTCTCCCACCAACTCACCCCGATTCCCTATTTCAAATCTGGCGGCTGGTTCACCGAGGGTCTAGCAGAATACATCGGTAACACGCCGTATCGCTCTGGAACCTATACCGTGCGCAATAATCAGCGTGCCCTCGTCGAGTACGTCACCGCCTACGGCTCAAAACAAATGGGCGGCAGAGCGCTTGGCAAAAAGATCGCCCTAATGGATCTCAAGTCTTTCATGCTGCAGGAATACTCGAGCTTCACCTCAGATCCGCAACGCAACTATGGATGTGGGTTGTTGCTAACCATCTACTTCTTTCACATGGATGGCGCTGGCGATGGGGCAAGGATCAAGAAATTCCTCAAATCTCTAGCAGCCGGCAAGCCTGCGGAAGAATCGTTTGCCCTTCTCTTGGACGGGCGGACTTATGAGCAGCTGGAAAATGAAATCACCAAGACATGGAGCAAAAACGGAGTGGATTTGAGCTTCGGCAAAGCGCCTAGCCAGTCATAAGTTCTCCGCGTTTACCATTGAAAGATCAATGGAGGAACGACGATTCTTGATTTCGCTGCCTGATGGTCTTCGCTCTCTTCTAACGCAGTGACCACATCGTTCTCAAACTCCACAAACGATTTGCTTTTCTCCACGCGCGTGACGCTGACCAAGCGGCGGTAGGTGTTACCCGTCGCTCGATCGACTTCAGTGACGTAGTTTTTCACATCTTCGTATTCGATGAAGTCCCAGCGTCCCGACTCACCCGTGGCGGTTTTCCGCGTGGTCGTCTTGGTCGGCTTGCCTTTTGATAGAGTTACTTCCTCGAGCGTCATCCCGATGGCCACCTGGTTTTTCGCAATCAGATTTTGAATTTGGATTTGGCGATCGTAGAGCGATTTCAAATGCGCGACGAATTCGGGATCGGTCGAGGAAAACGCCCAAGGAGCCGCCCAGCCGGCAATCCCGTCGCGAGTCCCTTGGCCACGGACGCGGTAAATTTTGTCGGTGATGGCTTCCAAGCGGACCGTTTGGTTTCCCTTGAGAATCCCGAGGCGTTGCTTGCCTTCCTTGTCAGAAAAAACCGGGGCATCTTTGACCACTTGGAGGTCGATGGATTTTTTCAAAGTCTGATCGAGATAGACCACCGTCGGATCCGAGTCTAACAACGACTTGCGCTCCACGCGTTTGATCTCGCCCCGCAACGGAACCACAAGCACGGCGGCAATGATGGCGAAGTGTCCAAGCTGCATGAACACGAACGTAGCGTGTTTTTGCAAAAGTGAAATCCTCATTTTTGGGCGTTCGCGTCCCAGATTTCATCGTGCCGATTTCACGACGGAACTTTATCCTTCGTGATTCGTTGGCGCATCACCCTTCGGTTGCCGATTCGATTTTGCATGGGGGCGTGCGAACGCTTCGAGATGCTTTTTCGCCGATTCCCTTGCCTTGGCGATCTCTTCCGGCGTCAAGAGATAACCTTGTTTGCCTCCACCCATCAGGCGCCCTTTCGGGAGGTCGGCTTTACGGGGATGAGTCAGTGTGAGGCCGTGGCCAAGTTCGTGAGACAAGGTGCGGCTCAGCGATCCGACATTCAGCGGCTCTGGTTCGGTGAGGAGCGTTTTCTTGGGCGGGTCTTGCCCATGGCTGAACTTGTTCGTCCAAACTCCTAGCAGAACGCGATTTCCCCCAAGGGCGGCCACACCCTGCAACGTCTCACCGACGTAGGGGAAAAAATAAACATTGATCGCCGCAGGATGCACTTCTAACGGATTGAAAAGGCTTTGGGTCAGTTCAAAGGGTGAGCCATGAGCTTGATCCACATCCGCGCGCTTGAAGTCTGCAATTTGTTGGAGAATGCGTGCGCGGTTCGGCAAGTCGGGGATCGGTTCTTCCGCGATCTTTTCGATTTCAAAACGGATGTTTGCCTGTTTCCAGATCCGGTTGACCTCGGGCAACACGATGGATTTCACCTCTTCGGGTGTGACCCAAACCTCCAAGTTGAGCCCGCGGACGACGAGCGTTGCGCCTTGGGTGAGATGAAGGCGCAATGGCAAGACCAGTTCCTCATCCGCCCGGACATGGCCAAACAAACCCACGAGCACCATGAAAAGAAAATGCCAGCGCGTGCTGCCGCTACGGCCTTTGCGAATCGAATCGGGGGAAACAGGCGGTTGGATCAGAACGTTCATGGCTCAAATTGAATGAGGGTTCATCATTGCCCACCGCATCAGATTGTAAAGCTACCACGCGGGATTTCTCTGTTAGGCTGACCAGTCATCAGGGCGGGGACGTGCGACATCAACCCTTGCGCCAGACCTCAGAAACCTCTAAAACCGTGTGAGGTGTCCAACGATCAATCTAACCTTCAGCGCAACCCATCCGGTCTGCGCACCCTCATGCGTGCGGCGCTCATTTGCGCAGGCGCAGTGGCCATTCTGTTGCCCGCGGGGCTTCCAGAGCGTCCGTCGGTGCCGATCAAGACGGGGGCCGTCGAGCTACTGCAGGCCATCCTCCTTGCGGCCGCAGCTGCAGTGATGCTCGGGGCTGCGCCTCATGCCGGGGTCAATCGGCCCGTCTGCCGAGTGCTCGCTCTCACATTGATCGCCGCCTTTGTAGGTGAAATGGAAGATTTCATCTCCGGCATCCTTGGCCTCAAATTCCCTGAGGCGATTGCGTTAGGGCTCATTTTGCTAATGGCACTGGTGATCGCGCTGCGAAATCGGCGGGTGATGTCTAGCTTCATCTCGACCATGGGAAACCATGCTGGATCGGGGCTCATCGGGGCGGCGCTGTTGATCAACTATGTGTTCAGCCGAGTGATTGGCAGCCCGAAGTTTTGGAAGGCCACACTCGGCCCCGCATTTGCCCCAGAGATTCCTAAAACCTGCAAGGGCTACTTGGAACTGCTTGCATGCTACTTGATTTTCATCGGCGTACTTGGGATCTCCATGACGCTTGCGAGACGCAAAGAGCCTATCTAACTGGTTTTATGTTTCACATCGTCCTCATCGAACCGGAGATTCCGCACAATGCGGGGGCCGCGGGTCGGCTTGCCTTGGCAACGGACTCGACCTTGCATCTCGTGGAGCCGCTCGGTTTTTCACTAGAAGACAAATACGTTCGGCGGACGGGCTTGGATTATTGGCAAGACGTGAAGTTGTGTGTTTGGAAATCCTTCGATGAACTGCGTGCGAGTGCGGCGGAGGGTGCGAACTTTTGGTTTCTTAGCACCAAAGCCAGTGGCTCGCCATGGCAGGCGGATTTCAAGGCTGGGGATTATTTGGTTTTCGGCCGCGAAACCAAGGGCCTTCCCGAGGAGTTGATTGACGCCGCGGGTGAGCAGGCGCTGCGCATCCCGATGGCCCCCGGCGGCACCCGCAGCCTGAATCTTTCGACCGCCGTGGCCATCGTGCTTTATGAAGCGGTGCGTCAACAAGATCCACCATGGTGAGGTCGAACACGCTTACCGATCGAATTGGCGCTTGTCGGATCGCCCCAGACAAGGCATCCGGTGTGCATGGGATTTGCTGCAGTGTTGTTTGATTTTGACGGGGTGTTGGTCGATACCGAGTGGGCGATCTATCAGGCGTGGCGAAACACCTTTACCGACCACGGTCACGATCTGCCTTTGGACGTTTACACGCGGTGCATCGGATCCGACTTCGCCACTTGGTCGCCGAAGGCTCACCTTGAGGAACTCTCAGGCCTGAGCTTCGATTGGCACGATTTGGACGCACGCCGACAAGAAATCATCATGAGGGATTTGACTCATGAGAGAACCATGCCAGGGGCGATTGAACTGTTAGACCGCCTCGCGCATGCTGGACGGCGCCGTGCCGTAGTCTCGAGTTCGTCCCACCAATGGGTGGATGGTTGGTTAGAAAAATTGGAATTTGGTGGGCATTTCGAGACCGTGGTTTGTCGGGGTGATGCACCGCAAATCAAACCAGCCCCAGATCTATACATCGAGGCCGCAAGGCGCATGGCACTCGAGCCAGTTGAATGTTTAGTCATCGAGGACTCACTGAACGGCGTGAAGGCCGCGAAAGCTGCAGGAATGAGCGTGTGGGCGGTGCCGAACCGAGTGACATCCGGGTTGGACTTTTCGGCTGCTGACCGAATTTTTTCATCCCTAATGGAATGCCTCGCTGAATTCTAACAGACGAATTCATCTCGTGCCTCGTTTCAGTAGCCGCACGGGTGGCGCATGAAATGCCCGATGCTTTGACGGGTCTCAGGTTTCCAGCGTGGCCCGGATTCGCCACCTGGCCCGCCGGTGTCGAGCCGTAAACCGGCGATGGTCATGAAGACGTGGCCATCTCGCATGTAGAGCGTGATCCAATTCCCCTCACCCTTTTTACCGTAGCTCAGGTATTGTTTGGACGTGATGCTGCCACGGAGCAGTCCCGCCTCGCGCAAGACATAGGAAACCGTGCCCGAGCAGTCGTAGCCGCTGTCGGATTTCTTCGAGTGGCCGCCGCCCCACCTGTAGGGTTTGCCTTGCAAGCGATTGGCCGCACCGATGGCGCGCTTGACGGCAGCGGGGGCTTGTTTGGGTGCGTAGGCGAGACCATTTTTCAACAAGGCGGTGCGACCGCTTTTGAAATGATATGAAACCGGTTGCTTCGCCCTCACCTGACTTGAGCAGGACGTCAGCCCACCCGAAATGGGCAGCAAAACGACCAGTAGCAGGAGAAGCTTTTTCACGGCACCCAGCATTCCGAAGCGCCCATCGGATGTAAATCAGCGATTTCCGTCTGCCGCGAGGAAGGCGGCCACTTGGGCCAGTGCACGCGCGCGGTGGCTCAGCGTGTTTTTGACTGAGTCCCCGAGTTCCGCGAACGTTTGATCATGGCCTAACGGAACGAACAACGGATCGTAGCCAAACCCACCGCTGCCATTCAGCGAATCCACAATCCGGCCATCGACCGTGCCTGAGAAATACGCAACTTCACTGCCACCTCGTGCGAGGACCATGGTGCAGCGAAAACGAGCGCCACGCTCGGATCGACCGGCCATCTCGGCGAGCAGCTTGGCGTTGTTTTTCGCATGATTTCCTTCCTCTCCTCCGAAGCTCGACGACCAAACTCCCGGCGCTCCATCCAAGGCATCCACCTCAAGGCCCGAATCGTCGGACAACACCCAACCATCGATCAAGCGGCTGATCCCCTCCGCCTTGAGGCGCGCATTTTCCAAAAACGTCGTGCCGGTCTCCTCGATTTGCGGGAAAAAAGGAAATGCAGACGCGTCGACCACCTCAAAGCGTTCACCGATCATTGCCCGAATTTCGGCGGTTTTGTGGGCATTGCGGGTGGCGACGATCAGGCGTGGCAGAGCTTGCATGCGCCCTCGCTAAAGATAATTTTGCGCCGTGGCGATTTTTTTTGAATAATCCGGTGCTTGGCGGCACTATAAGAGTGTATGAAAGCAATTACATGGCTCGCTTCCGTGACCGTTGGGGTCGCGGCCCTCACTGCATCCGCCTTCGCAACCACGCCGGAAGGCTGGACGACCGACCTCAATAAGGCCCTTGAACAGGCCAAGGCCGAAAAGAAGTCCGTGCTCGTCGAGTTCACCGGCTCCGACTGGTGCCCGCCATGCATTGCCATGCGCAAAAATGTCTTTTCCAAAAAAGAATTCGTCGATGCGGCCGCGAAAAAATACATCTTGGTCGAACTCGACTTCCCAAAGGGCGATCAAGCCGTGGCCGATAAAAATGAGCCGATGTCGAAGAAGTACAACATCGAGGGGTTTCCTACGGTGATTTTGCTGACCCCCGAGGGCAAGGAGTTCAATCGCTTCTATGCCTCTGAATTTCCACAAATCGACACGTTTCTGGAACACATCAATCAGGCTCTCGAGAAAAAAGGCCTCGATTGATCCTGACGGCATCCACTTCACCACCCCGCTCGGCGCAACGTCGAGGCGGGGTTTTTCATGCTTCGGGCTCCCAGTAGGCAAGGAACGTCATGGCCGTTATTAGACGGTTTAGGAAAATTTCTCGGGCTGCACTTCCGTCGGCGTCGGCGGCATCGCCTGATCTCCCGTGGAACGCTGGAGTTTTTCTTTTCAAGCCGCCCGTTGGGTTGCAGAGTCCGTGGCCCATCACGACCATGTCCGAAGCCCGCAAGCCATTCCCTTTCCACGAATTTGAACCCAAATGGCAAGCCCGTTGGGACGCTGAAAAAACCTTCCGCACCCCAGGCCCTGGCGATGCGGGGTTCGATGCGACCAAACCAAAGTACTACGTTTTGGACATGTTTCCCTACCCGAGCGGCGCCGGACTGCACGTCGGGCATCCCGAGGGATACACCGCCACCGACATCATCGGGCGCTTCAAGCGGATGACGGGCCACAATGTCTTGCACCCGATGGGCTATGATTCGTTCGGCCTACCCGCCGAGCAATACGCGATCAAAACCGGCCAGCACCCGGCAATCACCACCGCTGCCAACATCGAAAACTTCCGCCGTCAGCTGAAATCGCTCGGATTTGCTTACGATTGGGATCGCGAGATCGCCACCACCGACCCCGCATACGTGCGCTGGACGCAGTGGATTTTTCTCCAACTCTACGGATCGTATTTCTGCGAGGAAACGAACCAGGCCAAACCCGTCGCCGAACTCGAAGCCAAAGGCTGGACCCGCGATCAAATCGATGATGCCCGCCTCGCTTTCGTCGCAAACACGCCCGTCTGGTGGTCGCCCGATCTCGGGACGGTGCTCGCGAACGAAGAAGTCGAGGAGTGGAAATCCAAGGGCCACACGGTCGAGCGCCGCCCTCTGCGCCAATGGATGCTCCGGATCACCAAGTATTCCCAACGCCTCATCGACGAGCTCGACACGCTCGACTGGCCAGATGGCATCAAAATGCTGCAAAAAAACTGGATCGGCCGCAGCGAGGGCGCGGAGGTCGATTTCACAATCGGCGGGAAATCCGTCACGGTCTTCACGACTCGGCCGGACACGCTCTTTGGGGCAACCTACATGGTCCTCGCACCGGAACATCCATTCGTTCCCGAAATCACCACCGACGAGTTTAAGCCAAGCGTCGAGGCCTATCAAAAAGCCGGTGCCTCCAAGTCCGACATGGATCGCGGCGATCTCAACAAAGACAAATCCGGCGTCTTCACTGGCGCGTTTGCGACCAATCCCGTGAGCGGCGAGCAAATCCCGGTGTGGATCGCAGACTACGTGATGATGGGCTACGGAACGGGCGCGATCATGGCGGTGCCGGCGCATGATGAGAGGGACCACGAGTTCGCCCAGCGGTTCAACTTGCCGATTCGGCAGGTCGTCCAGCCGACCGACGACTCGGACTGGCAAGGCTACACCGCCTATGGCACCGCCATTCACTCGGGATTTCTCGATGGACTTCCAACCGCCGATGCCAAGGCGAAGATGATTGAGTGGTTAGAATCTAATGGAAAAGGCAAACGCCGCATTCAGTTCAAGCTGCGCGACTGGTTGTTTTCCCGCCAACGTTATTGGGGCGAGCCATTCCCGATCGTTTGGAAGGACGGGCATCACCACGCAATTCCAGAGAGCGAGCTTCCACTCTTGGCGCCGCCGCTGGAAGACTACAAACCCAGTGGTTCGCCTGAACCCATCCTCACCAAAGCCACCGCTTGGGTCGAGTTGCCCGACGGCAGCATCCGCGAAACCAACACCATGCCGCAATGGGCGGGCTCGTGCTGGTACTACCTCCGCTACTGCGATCCTAGTAACAACCACCGCTTTATCTCGCACGAGGCCGAAGCCTATTGGTCCGATGAAAAACCCGGCATGGTCGACCTCTACGTCGGCGGCACGGAGCACGCCGTACTTCACCTCCTATACGCCCGCTTTTGGCACAAGGTCTTGTTTGACCTCGGCCATGTCCGCACGCCCGAGCCATTTCAAAAACTCGTCAACCAAGGTCTGATCCTCGGCGAAGATGGACAGAAGATGTCGAAATCACGCGGCAACGTGGTGAACCCAGACGATGTCGTCCAGGAATACGGCGCGGATGCCTTGCGACTCTACGAAATGTTCATGGGGCCACTCGAGCAAGTGAAACCATGGCAAATGAAGGGCGTCGAGGGCGTCTCACGTTTCCTCGCCCGTGTTTGGCGCGTCGCCTTCGAAGAACAGGAAGGCGAATTCAAGATGTCCCCGAAAATCCAAGATGTCCCATGCACCGACAAAGAATTGCTCCGCGTGGTCCACGAAACCATCAAGAAGGTGGGCGAAGACATCGAGAAACTCAGCTTCAACACCGCCATCTCGCAAATGATGATCTGCACCAACGCCTTCACTCAAGCCGAGGTGGTGCCGCTGCATGAATTCGTCACCCTCCTCACCGTTCTTAATCCATTCGCGCCGCATCTTTCGGAGGAAATCAACGCGCGGATCTCAGCGGTGCTCGGACACCCCGATTCCCTTCTATCAGAAACCAAGTGGCCAGTTTATGATCCTGAGGCACTCGTCCGCAATGAGGTGGAGCTCGTCGTTCAGGTAAATGGCAAGCTCCGCGACCGCTTGATGATCTCAAAGGACGCCGATGAGGAAGCGGCCAAAGCCATGGCTTTTGGCAGCGCCAAGGTCAACGAACACCTCGAAGGGAAAACCATCCGCAAGATCATCTTCATTCCGGGCAAGATCTTCAACATCGTCGCGAATTGACGCCCACTCGGAAGGGCTTCTGAAAAATCTGCTAGATCACATTAGGATCCATTAGATTTTCCGACCTTCGTCGTGCTCGAAGTATTCGAGCATCGTCTGGATTTCATCCCGCCCATCGAGGCCGCTTTCTTTTTTCCGGCGGGCGAGGATCTCGCTGACTCCGTCGTTCCAACCGACTTTTTTCAGATAGAGGTTCCAGATGAAAATGTCGCCCTCATCGAGCACGCGGCCAGCTTGGAAGCACCATTGCAAGATTTCCTCATCGCTGCCGCCGGCAAGGACCTTGGCCACCAGTTCATCGTATTTCACTCGGAGGAATCCGGTGCAGCGGCTGTCGAATCCAGAGCCGAGGTTGTCGCAGAAATCGTCGCGCAGCGAGCCAGCAGCATGGCGGCGGATCTTATCGAGCATCCGGGCGAAGTAGATCATGCCAAGGGTTTCCTGATAGGCAGAGATGGGTGGTGTTTTCATAGGTGGTTTGCAGGTTTGGGAAAGTAAATCGCACGGAGGCGGCGTACGGTCAAATCCAACTCGGCATCGGTGAGCGGCCGATCCCAAAGAAGTAGCCGGGCGATTTCGCCATCAAATGATTCCACCCCAGGGTGCTGGATGGCATCCCGCTCCTGGCCAACCGCCATGCGCGATGGGTTGGCGGCGGGGTTCACCGTGATTTCCGTACGGCCTAATGGACTCGCTGCATCAAGAAAGAGCTCCAGCGCCACCGTGCCGGCACCCGCAGCCATCCGTCCCGCCACCAACCGAAAAGCTCCCGCCTCCAGTACGGGCCCGCGCAGCTTCGGATTGTTCTCATCAAAACGCCCGAAGGTGATCCCATTGCGGGCACCCCACCAAACGGTGTTGTCGTCATCGAAGCAGGCCCAAAGCCCCTCGTAGTTTTCGCTATTGCGGAGATTTCCGAAAAACGAATTCACGTTCTTCAGGCCGACGCGTTGGGGATGAGGCGCGACGATGGCGACCCATGTGTGGCCGCTGCCGGTCGTAAGGCGGTCGAACCGATCTTCGTCGAGGCAGACCAATTCCTGCTGGCAGAAAACCAACGCAGGCTGGCCGTTGAGCGCGCCGATGTCCTTGCGCAAGGTTGGCCGCCCCGAACCGGCTTGATCACGGCCTTGGTCTCGTTTGATGAAATCGACGGGCTCCTGCGTGGGTGCCTGACTCCGCCAGCTCGCGACTCGGTCACCGTCTTCCAAGGTCAGCCCGCGCGTGGCATCCAAGTCCACGACCAAGCCGGAAATCGGGACGTCGAGGTCACCCCCACGGCCGATGGCGGCCAGCATTGCTAAAAAGCCTAGCGGGAAAATCGCAAATTTCATTTGACCGATGAGCATCCAGAAAACTTGCAAGAACCGATCGGCCCAGAAATCAAGCCGACTGCCCGTGGGCAGGGCCCATCACGATTTCCAATTCAACGCGCCTTTCTTGAGGGCGTAAACGTAGGCGAAAACCAAAATCCCCGCAAACCCGGCCATGCTGGTGAGGGCGGTCGCTCCTTCACTGGCCAAGTCACGGAATTGAACGGCCCATGGGTACATGAAAACCACCTCGATGTCGAAAATCACGAACAACATCGCGACCAAATAAAACTTCACCGAGAAACGAGGAGCGCCATCGCCGATCGGTAACATGCCGCACTCGTAGGCGGTGTCTTTCATCACCGTCCGCTTCGCCGACCGCCCAAAAACAATGCTCAACGAAAGGGTCGAAACGGCAAAACCAAGAGCAATCAGGACTTGGAATAGGACGGGAAGGAAATCTTCTGGCATAAAATTGGCGTGCTTACGCAGGGGTTGTAAGGGCGGATCCGGGAAATGGGTAGAAAAAAATCTGCACCATTGCGGGTGCAGATTTTTGAGAAAAACGACGAATTGGCTGTCGCGGAGAAAATCAGGCGTCGTCTTGAGCCGCTGCGTCTTGAGCGGCAGCAAAGGCGCTGGAAGCCTCATGAACGCGGGATGTGCCCTTGTATTCCTTGCCGATCTTCTCGACGAGGCCGCGGGTTACGAGGTTCTGGAGCTTCTCGTAAGCACGCAAACGGAGCATTTCTTCGCCACCGCTTACCGCATTCCGAACCTTCAAATTCGCGAAAACTCGCTCAAATAAGTCGTTGAAACCAAACACCTTCTTCTCGGCAAGGACGGTACAGAGCTCGTCGGTCACATGATCTGGAAGGCGGCGGGAAAATCGGGTTCGTTTCGTGGAGATTGCCATAGCGACATGAATGTACACACCCGCGAGACAAAAGCGAATTAAAAATCATTACAGTTACCCCAGATCCGGTCACGCTTCAAGAACTTAGTGAAGGATTTTTTAAAAATTCCACAAAATCCGTGTCGATGACAGCTTGACAGGCTTAAAATTTCCGCCAGTCTCACTCCCCCGTCGCGTCGGTAACGTGGCTGGAACTTGATTCTCATGAAAAAGGACCTTCATCCCAAATACAATCCGGTCGTCTTCGTTGACATGACCACCGGCAAACGTTTCATCAGCCGCTCGACCAAGAGTTCCGAGAAAAAGGAAGTGATCGATGGCGTTGAGCACAGCTTGATCTCGATCGGCATTACCTCGGACTCGCACCCGTTCTTCACCGGACTCGCACAGTTTGTGGACACCGAAGGCCGGATCGACAAATTCCAGAAGCGTTTCGGCGCGGTGCGCCGCGTGGGCAAGCCAAAGCTCGACTGAGCCGGCTAGCCCTTTGGGAATCACGCCGCTTCGGCGATCGCAAGAACCTCCGAAAACGGGAGATCTGCGAGCATGCCGAACGCGGAGTTTCGTGTCAGCCTCGCACGAACCGCTGCGGGGCTCGCCATGCCACAGAGGAAACGTGCCAGTTGGCGCGGCGTCGCCAAGGCGGCGTGACGCTCGTCGGTTAGAACACGGACCAAGGCAATTTCTTCGTCCAGAACGCGCCGAGCTTTGGGCCGCTTGATCGCTTTGGCGGGAACACCTCGGCAGCGGTCACAGTGACCGCATGGCGCGTGGAGCGTCTCGCCGAAGTGCTTGGTGAGGTAGCCGGTGAGGCAACCACGATGCGAGGAAAGCCCGACGACTTGGCAGAGACGCGCGAGGTCAGCGTGCTCGCGTGCCTGGAATTTCTCCACGAGTTGCGCAACCAGCAGGTTGAGGTCGCCTGGGTCTTTTTTCTGCCGGTAGCATTGCCGGACTCCTGAAACACCCAGAATCACGTCGCCCGCGGCTTGCAGGTGGTTGATGGCCGCAACGATTTTTTCCCGCGGCTGCTTGAGATCGGCCGCGAGCGCGCTTGGATCGAGGTAGAGCCACCAGCGCTTGAGCTCGCCCGACTCGAGGATTTTACGCACCAATTTTTGTTCGGCGGGCGGCCGACCTGCTAGAATTTTCTCCTGAGGCTGGAGGAGTTTCAAGCGATACGTCGCGTAGAAGGACCCGGTCGCTTCGATGATACCCGCGATCTCCAAGTACGTGATGATCGTGGAAATCACATTGCTGCGGATGTCACAGACGGTGGAAAGTTCGTAGGGCGAAATGTCAAACACCGGCCCAAGGCGGAGCAGGCGCTGAATGAGATTTCCGAGGGCCTGTGGCGATGGGGCATCGGCATGAATGAAATTTTCGAGCACGTTGAGGTCGTCGCCACAGGCAAGCATCTCGCAAAGTGCCGGTTGGTCATCGCGGCCCGCTCGGCCGATTTCTTGGGTGTGGTTTTCGAGGCTCTTCGGCAAATTGTAGTGGAAAACCGCGCGGATGTTGGATTTGTCGATCCCCATGCCGAAGGCGATCGTTGCCACGATGATGCGGGCCTGACCCGTCATGAAGGCATTCTGGGCATCGGCCCGGAAATCCGCTGGCAAACCGGCATGATACGCCCGCGCGGAATGCCCGCCGCGAGCCAGAAAGGTCGCTACCTCCTCGGCGGTTTCCTGCCGAGTCACATAAACCACCACCGAGCCATCCACGGCGCTGACCTTGTCGTGGAGTAGGCTTTTTCGCTCGGCCGCCGTGCAAGGAGTCACGCGGAGATCGAGATTCGGCCGATGAAAACTCAGCTGCACGTGATCTTCCGCAGCAATGCGAAACGACTTGCGGATTTCTCGCGCGACCTTGGGCGTGGCGGTCGCGGTGAGCGCAAGCACCCGCGAAACCTTCAACCGCCGACAAATCTTTGCCAGCATCAGGTAGTCGGGCCTGAAATTGTGACCCCATTCCGAGATGCAGTGCGCCTCATCGATCGCGACGAGTTGGATCGGCAGTTTTTTCAGCCGCTGGCGAAACACCTCGTTCGCGAAACGCTCCGGGGCGACATAAAGCAGCTTGAGCGTGCCAGCCTCAAGCCGCTCATAAACCTCGCGGAGCGCATCCGCATCAAGCGTCGAATCCAGCCGCGCTGCGGAAATGCCCTTGGCATTCAGAGCATCCACCTGGTCACGCATCAACGCGATAAGCGGCGATACCACCAGGGTCAGGCCATCTAACAAAAGTGCTGGAAGTTGATAGCAAAGCGATTTCCCTCCGCCGGTCGGGAAAATCGCCAACGCCGAGCGACCATCTAACAGCGCGGTGATGACCGCTTCTTGGCCGCCGCGAAACGCATCGAAACCGAAATGAGTGCGGAGAGTGGCAAGCACGCGCGAAGCTTGTCATCCACCACGCCCGAGGCAAGGGCGAAGCAACCGCATCGTGCCATCACCCACCATGGCAACGATTGGATTGGATCAATGCCCGACATGCGGTTATGATGATACCCATGACAGACATTTTCCACGGATGGGCCGCTACGGGTGCCGGACAAGCGCTCAAGGCGATCGATTTCAACCCGGGCGAGTTGCTCGCCGACCAAGTCCAACTGAAGGTCGAATCCTGCGGGATTTGTCACTCGGATCTTTCGATGCTCGACAACGATTGGGGGCAATCGAAGTTCCCCTTGGTGCCTGGCCATGAGGTGATTGGCACGATCGAGAAAATCGGCACTCACACGAAAGGGCTCGCCGTGGGCGACCGGGTCGGGCTGGGTTGGTTTGCGGGAAGCTGTCTCTCATGCCAGCCGTGCCTCTCGGGCAAGCACCAACTTTGCTCCAGCGCCGAGCAGACGATCGTCGGCCGCCACGGTGGCTTTGCCGACCGCGTTCGCGCGAACTGGGAATGGGCAATCAAGCTCCCCCAAGCGCTCGACCCCGCCAGCGCAGGCCCGCTGTTTTGCGGCGGCATCACGGTTTTCGCCCCGATCATCGACTGTGGCGTGAGACCGACTCACCGCGTGGGCGTCATCGGGATCGGCGGACTCGGACATCTGGCGCTCCAATTTTTGAACAAATGGGGCTGCGAGGTCACGGCCTTCACCTCGAGTGAGTCGAAAGCCGAAGACGCGCGTAAGTTAGGCGCCCATCATGTGGTCGGTACTCGCGACAAGGCTGCACTCGCAAAGCTCGCAGGGAGCTTCGATTTTATCCTGGTCACCGCCAACGTCGCACTCGACTGGGACGCTTATATCGCGGCGCTCGCACCGGATGGCCGCCTCCACTTTGTCGGCGCGGTGTTAGAACCCGTGCCCGTCGCGGCATTCTCGTTGATCGGTGGGCGGAAATCGATCTCGGGCTCGCCCCTCGGTTCGCCTGCGACGATTGCGACGATGCTCGAATTCTGCGCACGCCACCAGATCGCGCCCGTCACCGAATCGTTCGCCATGCACGAGGTGAATGCCGCACTCGACCACTTGCGGTCAGGCAAGGCACGCCACCGGATTGTCCTAAAAAACTAGGGGATTCAGCGGCGACGCTTTCATTCTAACCGATCGCTTTTTTCCAGACGTCGGGCTTGAAACCATTGAGGATGACGCCGTCGCCCATGAGAAACGGGCGCTTCACCAAGTTGCCGTTTTGAGAGAGTAGCGCCAGGACTTCGTCATCGGTTAGGCTGGGCAGCTTGTCCTTCAAACCCAACGCGCGGTAGTCGTTGCCGGACGTGTTGATGAGCCGCTTCAACTCGCCGCCAGATGCGGCCAAGGCGGCACGAAGCTCGGCCACCGAGGGCGGCGTCTCGCGAATCGCACGAATCCGGTGCTCGATGCCATGCGCGTCCAGCCACTTCAGCGCGTCACGGCAGGTGCTGCATTTTTGATAAACGTAAACGATTTTCACGGGCACCAGCATGCTCGATCGCCGATGACGCGCAAGGCTTCGATTTCTCCCGGCACGCATCTCCTCACGGGGCCGCGCCTTCGCGCTCGACTCCATGGCCGATGTTGCCTCACATTTTGTGCATGAAACCTCGTTTTTCGCCACCGCATGGCGCGCAGAACAAGCAAGCACGCGAGAACCGCCACGTCCAAGCCGTGGAAACGATCACCCCGTCGCTGGATGAAGACGACCTCATGGCGATCGTCGCGCAGCAAGCGGTACCCTTCGTGCTGATCTTGGATTGCGTGCAAGATCCGCACAACCTCGGGGCCATCTTACGCTCGGCCGATGCTGCTGGAGTCCACGCGGTGGTCGCTCCCAAGGACAAGGCGGTGGGCATCACCGAAACCGTACGCCGGATCTCGGTGGGCGCCGCCGACTATGTGCCATTCGCCCAAGTGACGAATCTCGCCCGGACCATGGAAAAGCTGAAGGCCGCCGGATTGTGGATCGTCGGCACTTCAGATCACGCGACGTCGAAGTCGATTTACGATGTCGATCTCCGTGGCCCACTTGCCTTGGTCTTGGGTGCCGAGGAAAAAGGCATGCGCCGCCTAACAGAAGAAAATTGTGATTTTCTCGCCGCCATTCCCATGCAAGGCAAAGTTGAATGTCTAAATGTCTCAGTCGCCACCGGTGTCTGTTTATTTGAGGCGGTGCGGCAGCGCCGAAGCCCAAGTGAATGAGCCAATCCGCGTCTTGTCCGACCTGCATCTCGGCCACAAGGTCTCACGAATCGACAACGTTTCCGCGCTTCGCCCGCTCATCGCGGGAGCTGGGACGGTGATCTTCAACGGCGACGTCTGGCAGGAACTCGCGCTGCCATTTTTCGAACGCTCGTCCGAAATGCTCGCCGAGCTCAAGGCGCTTTGCCACGACGAGGGCGCCGAAACGGTTTTTCTAGCAGGAAATCACGATCCCGGCTGGCCAGGCCTTGGCTGGGTCGAGCTGGCCGAGGGGCGCATCGTCATCACCCACGGCGACGCCTTGTTTTTCGACGGCTCTCCATGGAAACGCGAGGTCCTCGTCCGGAGCGACCATGTCAGGGAACTCTGGAAACAACACCCGCGCGCCCACCACGATGCCGAAGAACGACTGCGCCTCGCCCGCAAGATCGCCCGCGAACTTTGTTCGGTCGAGCACCCGACGGGCCGCAGTTTTGTCGAGCGAACATGGGATGCCATCATGCCGCCGCAGCGAGCGCTCAAGATGTTAGAAAGCTGGTTGACCCAAGGCTCCAAGGGCGCGGAATTTTGCGAGTATTATTTTCCAGAGGCGGAAGTGCTCATCGTCGGTCATTTCCACCACGCCGGAACATGGCTCCGCAAGGGCCGCCGCATCATCAACACCGGCTCCTTCGTCGCACCAGGGCGCGCACACTGGATCGAATGGAACGACGGATGGCTGCACCGTGGCCTCATCGATGAATCGCAAAACCTCTATCGCAAGGGCAACACCCTCGATGTCTGGCGGTTTTAACGATTGAGGGGTGGGATCGGCAATCCTCAATCGTCGTCCACACTGGCGAAGTTAAAATTGACGAAGGTGTAGGCATCGCCTCGGCCCAAGGTCATCGAGCTCTCTGGCTTGACCATCGGCGACGTGCGGGCGAATGCCTTGAGATCATCGTCACCCATCGCTACAACGTCTGAAGTAACGAAGATAAAGCTCTCTCCCAAAATACCATCCCAAACCCATTGCTGATAGAGAACGTCATACTCATCCAGCTTTACCTCCAGGCTCACTTTGACCCACGTGTCGGATTCTACGGTTACGTCATCAAATTTTGCACTCATCGGGATTTTAATACATCAAGGTTGAGATGAAGGTGGGTTTCGAATCTCCTGAGTCATTTCTCGTGGGTGGTTAGAATTTGAGACCCGTGAAGACTTCCAAATAAGACGATGAACTGCGGGTGAAAAGGTGGTACACGAGGACGGGATCGAACCGCCGACCAATCCGGTGTAAGCGGACCGCTCTACCGCTGAGCTACTCGTGCTGGTGCGGGGGCAGAAATCTGCAGGGAGAATTCGAGAAGATCAAGCCCTGAGTGTTGCAGGCTCCATCACACGTCGAACCCATTCGCATGACATCATGATACGGACCCCTTCTAACATCATCAGCCAAATGATAAAAAGAACCCATCACACTCGGACTCTCAAATCCCTAACGCTCCACAGCACCCCAGCCGCAGCCTTGCCATTCCCCTTCAACCGCCGTGCGCCATCTTTTCGCTTGTCGGTGAAACGCTCGCGCGCCGCCGCAAACGTCTCGTTCACGAAAGCTTTGCTGCCAATCACCGCGCCATCGGTGAAATACCTCACCCGGCACCGCAACATCGCAGCCAGCTTCAAGTCCGGCAATGCCGTGCCGTTGTCCGCGGCTTCCAATGCCTCCGCATCGTTCATCTGCGGTCGCACCACGCCCTTTTCCACCTCGGCCCGACCGTTCTTGCGTTCAAGCGCCAGCCCCAAGGTCCGCCGATAAATCCGCGACACTTCCTTCCATCTCTCCGCCTCAAATCCCGCTCCATGGTGGCTCATGCACGCTCGCACCAGGCCTTCACGCGATTTTTTGCCATTTCCCCGCCGTCCGCCGCCCACGGCTTCGC
>JAPJNB010000102.1 GCA_026461385.1 Akkermansiaceae bacterium | reverse complement strand
GTTGGCAGCACCCGCGGCACCGCCACCACCCTCGCCCGTGCCGCCGAACGCCCGGCCCAACGCGTCGCCAGCGATCGGTAGGAAATCGGACACCGTGAGGAAGCGGAGCTTGCGACGGAGGAAATTTTTCTCGCTGGTTTCCACGTCGAACTCGCGGATCAGGCCTTCCACGAACAAGAGGTCCACGGGGCGGCCCATGGCGAAGATGCGGTTGGTGCGTGGGTCGGGGATGATCTGGACGGGGGTTTCCTCGCCCCCTGCGGAGCTGGCTGCGCCCGCCTTGGCACCGGCGGCAACCGGTTGAGCGGGGACGCCGGGAACCGCTGCGGGAACCGGTGCCGGCGAATCGGCACGCTGGATGCCAGCGGTTTTTTGGGCAGACTGCTGGGCGTTCAGGAGCTCATTGAGCGTGGTGGCGATTTCCGTGACGTCGGCGAACTGGACCTTGATGAAACGGGTGGCGATCTGTGAGGACGGCTTGTCGATTTCCTTTTTCAGGTCGATGAGCTTCCGGATGAGCGACGTGTTTTCCGTGATGACCACGGCGGAGGCATTTGGCACTGGGGCGATCGAGCCGTAGGAGCCGAACTGGCCGATGATCTGGGTGAAGGTGTTCACCGCCTCGGCGGGTTTGATGAAGCTGAGCGTCATTACATAGGAAATGACCGCGTCGCCATCGGGCAGGGGTTTGTTTTCGTTGTAGACGTCGACGCCGCGGCCGGTTGGGCGGATGCCGCCGGTGGAGAGCGTGAGGATGTCGAGGGTGGGGTCTTGCTCGTCGGGGACGAAAACGAAGTTTTCGATGGTGGCGGCCTTTTTCAAGAGTTCGGCGGCTTGAGCGAAGGTGAGCGGGTCTTGGGGGGTGGCTTCTTGGACGAACGAGAATTCGGCCGTGGAAGCGGCGGCGGAGACGATCACGCGGCGGCCGGTGTATTTCCGGTAGAGGCCGGCGAGTGCGTTGCCGCTGAGTTTGGGCTCGTTGATGTCGGCGGTGATTTTGGTCTCGCCGAGTGGCGGGTTGGGCGCAGGGGATTTGAAGCTCGGAATTCCAGCGGCCGGGGGCGGAACGACGCCTGGGATCGGGACCCCCGGAGGCGGTGGAGTTGCGCTTGCCGGAGGCGCAGGGGTTGCAGGAGCCGGGGCTGAAGAAGTATCAGGCGCGGCGACCGCAGCGGGCGTTGCTGGGGCGGCAGGGCTGACGGGCACTGCAGGTGGTTGAGCGGACGCGGAGATGAGGCCGAGAAGCAGGAGTGCGATGGAGCGATGGCAGGACATGGAGAAAAACGGTTAGAGCAAGTTGGAGAATTAGGGGCCTCGGCGGTCCGGGCGTTGTTTTTGGCCAGACTGGCCGGGCTGGATGTGACTGGGCTGGATTTGGCCTCCGGTGGAAGGAGGGACCACCCGTGGCCGGGGTTGGCGTTGAATTTGCGGGTTTGCGCCAGCGGGTTGGGGCACGCCGGGCTGGACCACCTGCGGTTGTTGGCCAGGGATGCCGTTCTGCGGAATTTGGCCAGGTTGCGGTGCTTTGGCGGCGGGAGCGGCCACCAGCGATAGAAGTTTGTCGTCAAATGCCACCATTCCGACCTGGGTGCCTGATGACATTTTCACGGTCGTGCCCTGCGGGTTGCCGTCTTTCCGGATCACCTCGATGATTTTAAACTCCGTCTTCGTGCTGCCGGAGTCGACGGTGATGCGTTCGTCGGTTTTTTTCTTGTTGATGAGCGTCACGCGGTAGCCGCTGCCGCCGATGGGAGACACGCCGATGAGCGCGTAGTCGTCGAGCGGGTTGACTTCTGGGCCTTGGTCGGCCGGTGGCGGCTTGGAGGTGAAGGGTGAGTTCGTCCAGAGCCCGGAGTAACGGCTGAGGGGCGGCTTTTTGGGTAAATCCGCCACCGCCAAGCCGGTGAGGGCGAGGAGCAGCATGACGGGATGGAGTGCCGGAGCTTTCAAAAAAAGGCGAGTTAAAGGGTGGATGGTACAAACCACTGGTCGATCGTGGCGGTGCAGTCGATCTTCGTGTCGTCTTGGGTGTCGGGCGACATGCGGATCTGGGTGGCGATGCGGAGCTGGTCAGGCATGTTGATGCGGTCGAACCACGTGTAGAGTGCTTGTTCGGTGCCGGTCACGGTGATTTGGAGTTTCGCGCGGTGGTAATGTTTGCCCTCGGCGGAATCGGTGGGGAGGGGTTTTTGGGATTTGATCGTGAGTCCGGCGGCCTTGGCTTCGCGCTCGGCCAGTTGTTGGAGCGTGGTTTGGGCTTCTTGGTTGGCGGTCGGTTGCGGCTCGTGAGCGGCGAGCCATTCCATTTGGTCGGCGATCAACTGGCTGCTTTCTTGGAACTGCTCTGCGGTCGCGAGTTCTTGGCGGGCCTGTTCTTGGGCGCGGGTCACTTGGAGGCGCTTCGATTTCAAGAAGCCGAATGCGAGGAAATTCAGCACGACAAACCCCGCGAGGGCAAAGAAGATGAGAAGTTTTTTTTCGCGGAATGACATGAATGAAAATAACGTGGATGCGGGTGTGCTGACCGAATAATGCCGTGGTGGAGAATTTTTGTCAGTGGAGCTGAAAAATCAAGGATGCGGGACATCGCCGCTGAAGACGAATTCCCACCCGCGAGTCGATTGGTTCGGCTCTGGGGTCTGCCAGTCGAACTGGGCTAGATCGGTGTTTTTGTCAAGGTTGAGGCTGAAGCTGTTGACCGCTTGGAGTTGGGGAGCCTCGCCGATCAGCTTGATTTCCGTGCCGCTGATTTCTGCGGTTTTCAGGCGGAGTCCGCTGTTGGCCGGGATGCAGGCGGCGACTCGGCTGAGGATATCGACGGGGGAATTCGTCAGTTCGATGGCGGGGGAAAGCTCGTCCCATTTTTCCATGTGGGTCGCGTACGCCTTGCCTTCTGGGGCGGCGGCGGCGGCTTGCTGCTTGAGCTTCTGAGTCGAGGCGCTGTCTTTCCAGAGGCCGTAGCTAAACCAGCCGATGGCGGTGAGGTAAAGGGTGGCGACGGCGGCGACTCCGACCATGATATTTTGGCGGCGTTTTGCCTCGCGGCGGGCGGCGCGGACATCGGCAGGGAGGAGCTTGCTGATGGGATCTGGCAGCGTGGGGGCGGGGCGGGCTGAGATTTCCACGGGGGCCTTAAATCCGGCGGCGAGGGCAGCGAGGTTGAGGTTTTCCGAGTTCGTCCAGACGACGATGCGGGCCGGCTCGATTTCGAGGCCCTGCAGCGAAAGCTGGATGAGCGCCAAGCGGATCTCTCGGGCCAGGGCTTCGTCGGGGCTGCGTGAGGTGCCGGAGGTGGCTTGGCAGTACACCAAATTCCCTTGATGCGAGAGGCTGAAAACCCAACGGCCGAGTTCCATCCAAACGGCGAGGGCGTCGCCAGCGAGCGGGTAAGCACGGGCAGAGAGGTCGAAACTCTTGGGTCCGCGGGGTGGCATGTCACCCTCACCTGGGGCACGGAGCAGGACGGAAAGCAGCGCGGTGTTTTCCGCCTCACGGGCGATCACGAACAAGTCGGTGAGTTGGCCCGCCATCGGGTCTGGGCGCAGTCCGAGGCGCTCGGCATGGAGGGCCGCAAGGTCGGGGAAAAGCGAGGTGTCGTCGCTGGTCACCCGCATGGGGAGCGCGGTGATCGCCTTGACGGGGAAGAGCAGCAGCAAATCGCCGCTGGGAAGATTCGTGAGGTCGCCCGGGCGCTCGCACGCGGTGACTTCGTGAAGTTCCAGGGCGGAACCGGTGGGGCCGGTCCAGATTTCCCAGCCAGATTCGCCGGGGACGAGAAGCACGTTTTGGGTGTTTTTACTCACGGGATGATTTCTTCGGTACGTTCGAGGAGAGCCGGTTTGCCGGTGCGGTTGCGAATGATGATGCTGATTTTGCGCTTCACGCCCTCGGCATAGCCGATGCTTTCCACGCGGGTGGTCGGATCGTTGGTGGTGAATCTCCGCGAAAGATCAGGGCGACCTTGTGGGTCTATTCCCAAAAGATCAAGAGCTGCGGAAGGATTTTGAAAAGGAACATCGTCGGTTGTATCCTTGATGCCATCCAAGCCGGCGACGGTCTCGGGGATGATTTCGGCTTGTTCGGCGGGAATTTCGGCGGCGGCGGCGATCAGCTCGGGTGTCGCCTCATTCAGGTCAAGGCCCCCGCTGCTCCACACGGTGAACCAGTTCCGCCAATCGGGACGGACCGCTTCGACCAACTCCATGCCGCGGACGAGGCTCATTTCGGAAAGGTCATAAAACGGATGATTGAACGGTTGGTTGATCCGGCCGATCCCTTCGTAATATTTTTTCTCAGCGCCTTTCATCTGTTCGTCATCATCGGTGTCAATCCAGTCGATGAGAGAATCGACGACACCTTGGGCAACCGCCACGTCGAGGCCCCAGTTCACAAACATCGAGGTCAGTAGCTCCTTGTCGCCCTGCATGAGGGTTGAGTTGATGTTGAAGCGTCCGCCTTCGGAAACCACCCTGGCCTCGAAGCCCTCGCCGGTTTCGGCATTGAGTTGGCGAAGGATCGGGTCCGAGCGTTTGACCGCGGGGTTCGAGCCGATGGCGATGCCCATTTCTGCCATTTGCCGTGCGCGGGAACCATGGACCTTGGCGGTTGCGATCTCCATGTCGAAGGAAATGACCCGCAAGGTGGTCATGCAGGCCATCGCGAGGATCGCAATCAACCAGAGCACCGCCATGAGAGCGACACCGCGAGGTCGTTGGGGTGGAAGGAAATCGTGCTTCATCGGCCTATGTTTCGGTTAGGAGGTCTGGGACCACCGGAATTTCCACCACCATTTCCGCCTGGACGGCCACCACCATTTCCGCCTGGACGGCCACCATTTGGGGGAAATCCAGGGATTTGAATCTGAGGCAAGTGCGCTCCGCCGTCGGGAGGGATACCGCCGGCTGCGGGGTCTGCGGGGTTGCTGTTGCCGCCGGATTGAGCCATCTGCCGCATGAGCATCTCGGGGTTTTGCTTGGGTGGGATCCAAAAAATCTGGCGGATTTCCTCGCCTTTCGCGCCGATGGCCATGGTGAGTTCCATTTGGAGGGGCAAGCGGCCTTGGGCGTCCCAGTCGTATTGCCATTCCATCGTCCGGCCGTCGAGCACGCGCCATTCAAAATACGCGACATCGGTGAGAAGGACGATTTCTGCGAAAGGCGCCGTGTCGGTCGAGCTCCCAAAGGTAGAAGCGGAGCCTTCGAGGATTTCGTTTTCATAATACCGCAGCACGATGTCGAGGTAGCCGCTGCGGCGCTTCACGGTGCTGAGTTGGACGGCCTTGGCGATGCGGGCCTCGCCGCCCCAGGTGAAGCTGAGAGGCACGTTTTGGAGGGTGAGGTCGGAGGTGTAGCGTGAGCCGGAGTCTTGAGCTTTCAGCTCGAGGCGCGTGTTGCCGGGGAGGGAGGAAAAGCGTTGGCTGAGGAGCTCGAAAAACGCTTGGTGGAGCATTTCCTCGTTTTGGGTCTGCACGATCGTGTTGCCGAGCGCCAGCGAAGTGCGGGCGGTGCTGAAGACCATCCCGACCAAAATCGACAACAAGCCGATCGCAATCACGAGCTCGAGCAGCGTGAAGCCTGAGGGCCGGTTTTTGACAGGATGGTGGATCATGGCTGGTACATGCGGCCGTAGCGCCAAGTTTCGACATCGCGTCGCTTCCATTGCCCCTCAGCATACCACTTCGCCTCCACCTTGATGGCGAACATTTCCTGGAGAAGTTGCCCTTCATCATTTTCCAGCTTGTCGAGCAGAGTGACCGAGGTTTTAAGCTCGATGCCCGTGTCGCCGACGGAGGAAGAAAGCTCACCTTCTTCGAGCACGGGGAGTGACAGGGTCTCGTCGAGCGCGCTGTCAAGGATCCGAGTGATCCGCAGCTCGCTTTGCGCCATTTGCGCGGCAGCGGCCATCCGGTGAAGTGCCACGGCGAATCCGGTGGCAGCGATGCCGAATACGCCCAGCGCGAGAATCATCTCAAGGAGGAGAAATCCGCGTCGGCCATGCTGGATCGGGCGTTTCATCGGGCTTCGAGCGAACTTTCGCGAATGGTGGCGGTGAGCGGGTGGTAGGAATCTTCTGACCAGCTTTTCGGAAGGCTGAGCCGGATCGAGATCGGTTCGCAAAGACCGTCTGGGTCAAAGCGCCAGACTTGCACGGCATTCTTGATGGTCGGAAGCCATGCGTCCGAGTTCCAGTGCCGGATGAAAAGGGCCATGTCGCCGCTGAGATTCACTTGGTTCTTGCCGCTGGCTTCGTTCAATTCTGGGGCAGAAACCGGCGGAAGTGTGCGCGAGTTTTTTTTCTGGATGATTCCCGCTTGGGCGAGCGGGAGCAGCCGCACGACGCCCTCGCGGAACTCCAAGGCGTAGGAAGTTTGGTGAAGAATGGCGGAGGCGCGGGCTTTTTTCGCCAAAAGTTCGATTTCTCCCGAGGTGTTGCGCAGCGCCCGTTCGTCGGACGAGGCGATCATGAACCCGACCGCGCCCGCCATCACGACCGCGGAAATGGCGAGAACCATGACGATTTCGATCAGCGTGAAGCCTCGCTGCGGCTTAATCGTCCTGACTGCTGAGATCATCTGGGGTGCCCTCAATGCCGTCTTCGCCCTTGCTGAACATTTCGAAGTCATTTGCGCGCTTCTTGCCGGGGAAACGATAGCCGTACTCGGTACCCCATGGATCCTTGGGAACCTTGCTCATCACTTGGACCCAGCGGCGTGGGACCGGAGTGCTGGACGGCTTACTCACCAACGCGTTGAGGCCCTGCTGGGTGGTCGGGAACGAGCCGGCATTGAGCTTGTACATGGCCAGCGCGCTTTCGAAGCTTTTGAAATCCGACTCCACTTGGCTGAGTTTGGCCGAGTTGCCGATTTTGTTCATGGAGAAGATCGCGCCACCGAGGATCATGGCGATGATTCCGAGGACAATCACCATTTCAAGGAGGGTGAATCCAGAGTTGCGGCGGATGCGAGGTGAGGATGAGTGAATTTTCATGGATTGGCGGCTTGCAGGAGCCTTGCAGGGATCAAAACACCATGCCACTCAAAAATTGTCGGGAAATTCGCGCAAAGATTGGCGATCTCGGTTGGGAATTTCTTGCCAGCAGGGTCAGATTCTCCCAACTCTGCTCCTGCACCAGACCATGAACAAAGTCCTCATCATCGGAGCCGGCGGAGTCGGCAGCGTCGTCGCCCACAAATGCGCCATGGTTCCCGAAGTCTTCGGGGAAATCACCCTCGCCTCGCGGACCCTTTCAAAATGCGACGCCATCGCCGCCGAGGTGCTCAAGCGCACGGGCCGCACGATCGGCACGGCCAAGGTGGATGCGGACAACGCCGAGGAAACCGCCGCACTCATCCGGAAGACGGGTGCGACGCTACTGGTCAATGTGGCGCTGCCCTACCAGGACCTGAATTTGATGGATGCCTGTTTGCTCGCGGGATGCGACTACATGGACACGGCAAACTACGAACCGCTCGACGTCGCGAAGTTCGAGTATTCGTGGCAATGGGCTTACCAAGAACGCTTTGAAAACGCTGGGCTCTCGGCGCTACTCGGCTCCGGATTTGACCCCGGCGTGACCAATGTCTTCACAGCTTGGGCGCTCAAACACCACTTCGACGAGATTCACACGCTCGACATCATCGACGTCAACGGCGGAAATCACGGCAAGGCGTTTGCCACGAATTTCAATCCGGAAATCAATATCCGCGAGGTCACCGCAGAGTGCCGCCATTTTGAAAACGGTGCCTTCGTCGAAACCGCGCCGATGTCGCAGCACCAGTCGTTCACCTGCCCAGATGGCGTGGGAACTTACGAAATCTACCGGATGTACCATGAGGAGCTCGAGTCGCTCGTCAAACACATCCCAACCCTCCAGCGCGCTCAATTCTGGATGTCATTCTCGCCCAATTATTTAAAGCATCTTGAGGTGCTTCAAAACGTCGGCATGACGCGGATCGACCCCGTGATTTACCAAGGCGTGGAAATCGTCCCACTCCAGTTTCTCAAGGCGGTTTTGCCCAATCCAAGCGATCTTGGCGAGACGACCAAGGGCCGCACGTGCATCGGCAATGTGATCACCGGGGTCAAAAATGGCGCGCCCAAGGCGATTTACATCTACAACATCTGCGATCACGAAGCCTGCTTCGCGGAGGTGGGCTCCCAGGCGATTTCCTACACGACCGGGGTCCCGGCGATGATCGGTGCCAAGCAGTTGCTCACCGGCGACTGGCGGAAATCGGGGGTCTGGAACATCGAACAACACGACCCAGACGCCTTCATGGCGGACCTCAACGAGCATGGCTTGCCATGGAAAGTCATCGAATTGACCCAAGACCAAGCTGCGGGTTTTCACGTAGCCTGAGTTGCGGTCCTCTCGACCGAACCTCACGAATTTCGCTTGTCAGCTGGAGAACGCACTTTCAAGGTTCCCGCGTGATTCATTTCAGAAACCTCCCCAACACTGAATCTCCGACCCGTCATCGCCAAGCCCATGAGCTCTAATATGATCGATACCACCGAGCGCTTGGCCAGCCATCTCGAGGCCAGCCGAATGGGGGCAAAACACCCGGTTTGCGCCATCGACACCGAAGCAGACAGCCTGCACCGCTACCGCGAATCGCTTTGTCTGATCCAGTTTGCAGACCGCCAGCAGAGCGTGCTGATCGATCCCCTCGCGATCCAAGATCTGTCCTCCTTAGGCGAGTACCTGTCCGTGGCGACCGTCTGGATGCACGGCGCAGACTACGACATGACCATGTTCAAACGCCAGTTCGGCGCGCTTCCTGCGGTGGTCTACGACACCCAAATTGGCGCTCGGCTGCTCGGTGCGCGGCGCTTTGGCCTCGGTGACCTCGTCAGCCAGTTTTTCGCCGTAGAACTCTCGAAATCCTCGCAAAAGGCCGACTGGGGGATGCGTCCACTTTCAGAAAAAATGGTCGAATACGCGCTCAATGACGTGAATTACCTCCTCGAAATGGGAGACATGATCGTTGCGGGCTTAAAGGAAAAGGGCCGATATGAGTGGTTTGAGGAAAGCTGCCTCGCCGCCCGCCAAAAGGTCCTCGACCGAGACGACTCCAAGGAAGAAGGCTGGCGCGTCCAAGGATCTGGCAAGCTCGATGGCTACGGCCTCGCCTGCCTCCGAGCCATCTGGCAATGGCGCGACGCCGAGGCCAAGGCCTGGGACAAGCCGTCTTTCATGGTCGCTCCGAACCGCCTCCTGCTCGAGTGGAGCATCGACCTTTCCGCGAAAAAATCCATCCACCTGCCGCATCACTTCCGGCCCGAACGCACCAAGCGATTTCATGCCGCACTCGTTGCCGCTGAATCACTTCCTGAATCGGCATGGCCAGATCGCCCAAGCAGCAAACGACGCAAGCGGGACCGCGACTTCGAAAGCAAGGTGGACGATCTCATCAAAATCCGCGAGGCGACGGCCGCCAAACTCGGCATCGAGGGTTCGCTGATCGCGTCACGCGCAGTCATCGAGTCCATAGCGGCAGGCGAGGCCGAACCTGCAGAGGTGCTGCTTCGCTGGCAGTGTGAGTGCCTGGACATGAGTGCCTGAAGCTCAGACGGATCTCCCGAAGCCGAAAGGGGCGTTTTTTCTCGGGCCGACCTGTTTTTTTCGACGAAGTTCCTTGTCTCCGATGTCAGGATTTCAGAGCCTCTGGTCGCACTATGTCCGAGACTTCGAACGAGCCACAAAAAGCTGAGACCCAGGTTGCCGCAGCGCAGGTTTATGATGCCGCACAAATCGATAAGCTGGAAGGCCTCGATGCGGTTCGTAAGCGCCCTGGAATGTACATCGGTGACCCCGATGAGCGCGGCCTCCACCACTGCGTTTTCGAGGTTCTCGACAACTCGATCGATGAACACCTCGCCGGCTACTGCAGCAAAATCAAAGTGGCCATTCATGTCGATGGCTCAGTCTCGATCGCGGACAACGGCCGCGGCATTCCCGTGGACATGCACGCCAAGTTCGGCATGCCCGCCGTAGAACTCGTGCTCACCAATCTCCACGCCGGCGGAAAATTCGGCCAAGGCGCCTACAAATACTCCGGCGGACTCCACGGCGTCGGCGCGAAGTGTGTCAACGCCTTGTCCGATTGGTTCAAGGCCGAGATCATGCGAAATGGCAAGGTCCACTTGATCTGCTTCGAGCGCGGTAAAACCACCGAACCCCTCCACGTCATCGGCGATGTCGACCCCACCAAAACGGGAACGATGATCACCTTCTTCCCCGATGCGACGATCTTCGTCGACACCATCGAGTTCAAGTTTGACCGCCTCGCCACCCGCCTCCGCGAGCTGGCATTCCTCAATCCCGGCCTCATCATCGACCTCGAAGACGAACGCCCCGAGTCCGCAAAAAAGACGACCTTTTTCTACTCAAAGGGAATCCAAGAATTCGTCGCACAACTCGGCGAAAACAAAACGCTCATCCACGACGAACCCGTCATCCTCCACGGCAAGCGCGCGATCGATCTGGATTACGACGGCAAAAAAACGACCGACGATGTCTTCGCAGACGTGGTGTTCCAATACAACGACTCCTACAACGACCAAATCCTGTGCTTCGCCAACTCGATCCCCAACGGCGACGGCGGCACACACCTCACCGGATTCCGCACCGCCCTCACCCGCGGCATCAACCAATACGCCAAGGCTAACAAAATCCTCAAGGACAAGGATCCCGCTCTCACAGGTGACGACGTTCGCGAGGGTCTCATCGCGATCATCTCGGTGAAAATGCCGAACCCACGCTTCAGCTCGCAGACCAAGGACAAATTGGTCAACAGCGAGATCGAAGGCGTCATTTCCTCGATCGTTTACGAAGGACTGATGCAGTTCTTCGACGAAAATCCGGCGCTCGCGAAGCGCGTAATCGAGAAATCGGTCAACGCCGCCCGTGCTCGGGAAGCTGCTCGAAAAGCCCGCGAAACCGTCCGCAAGTCCGCCCTCTCCGGTGGTGGCCTGCCCGGCAAACTCGCCGATTGCTCAGAACGCGACCCTGCAAAATCCGAGCTCTACATTGTCGAAGGTGACTCCGCAGGTGGCTCCGCCAAACAAGGCCGCGACCGCCGCACCCAAGCGATCCTTCCGCTCCGCGGCAAACTCATCAACGTGGAGAAATCCCGCCTCCACCGCGCGCTGCAAAACAAGGAAATCCAGTCCATGATCACCGCCATCGGCGCGGGCATCGGCGACGGCGAACAAGAAGGCGCCTTCAACATCGAGAAGGTCCGCTACCACAAAATCGTCATCATGACCGATGCCGACGTCGATGGTTCACACATCCGCACGCTCTTGCTGACATTCTTCTGCCGCCACATGCCGGCCTTGGTGAAAAGCGGCTACCTCTACATCGCGCAGCCACCGCTCTATCTCGTCAGCCGCAAGAAACGCCAAGAATACGTCCAAGACAACGACCAACTCAACCGCATCCTCATCGACCTCGGTGCCGGCGAGGTGGAACTCCGGACCTACGACCAATCCCGTAGCTTCACGGCAGACGAACTCAAGGTGATCCTTGAAAATCTCTCATCGCTTTCACGCTTCTCCACGACCATCGAGGGCAACGGCGGTGATTTCAAAAACTACCTCGCCGCCCGCGTCAATGGAGCACTTCCAGAGTTCATGATCCGCATCCGGACGGGTAACGACGAGGCTCTAACGTATTTTTCGAAAGAAGCGGACCTTCGCGCGTTCGCCGCTCAAAACCGGGATCTCCGCCTGTTCGAAGAAATTCTAACCGACGAGGAAATCGCCGCGCAAACCGGCCCATCCCGCCGCGCAAATCTTTACGAACTCCACGAGTCACACGCCATCGCTCGCATCTTTTCTCGCCTCACCGAGTGTGGCATCGATACGGCGGTATTCTTCAACGACGATGCGCCACTTTTCGAGCTACTCGAAGGCGACGGCGACAAACAAAAAGTCACGCCGGTCTTTGCTGTACCAGAAATTCTTGCTAGAGTGTTAGAGATCGCCAGCCGCGGCGTGCAGATCAAACGCTTCAAGGGTCTTGGTGAAATGAACGCCAAGCAGCTCTTCGAAACCACCATGGACCCTGAAGTCCGCCAGTTCCTCCGCGTTCGACTCGACGAAGACAACGCCGTGGAAGCCGACAAGATGTTCGACGTCCTCATGGGCGACATCGTCGAGCCCCGCAAACGCTTCATCGAAGACAACGCCCTCAACGTGCGCAACCTCGACGTTTAATCGGCCGCTGACCTCACTCGCGCCTAAACCCATTTTTACACCATGTCTGAATCTAACATCAAACCGATCAACGTCGCCGAGGAACTTTCGAAGTCCTTCCTGGAATACTCGATGTCGGTGATCATTTCCCGTGCGCTCCCCGATGTGCGTGACGGACTGAAGCCGTCCCAACGCCGGATCCTCTACGCGATGCGCCAACTCGGCGTCGGCCCAGGGAAAGCTCACGTCAAGTGCGCCAAGATCGTCGGTGAAACGATGGGTAACTTCCACCCTCACGGCGACATGGCGATCTACACGACCCTCGTCAACATGGGCCAACCATGGACGATGCGTGAAATGCTGATCGATGGCCAAGGAAACTTCGGATCGGTGGAAGGCGACTCAGCGGCTTCGATGCGTTACACAGAGGCGCGCCTCCATGCGCTTGGCATGGCGATGATGGACGACCTCGATAAGGATACCGTCGACTTTGTCCCGAACTATGATGGCTCGCAGAATGAGCCATCGGTCCTGCCATCGGCATTTCCTAACTTCCTCGTCAATGGCAGCACCGGCATCGCCGTCGGCATGGCCACGAACCTCGCATCCCACAACCTCGGTGAGGTGGTCGAGGCGATCTGTGCGCAAATCGACAATCCGGAAATCACGCTGCCGGAGTTGATGCAGTACATGAAGGGCCCCGATTTTCCGGTCGCTTGCGAGATCCGCGGCATCCGCGGCATTGAGGAGTATTTCCGCACCGGTCGTGGCTCGATGCGCATGCGCGGCAAGATGGAAATCGAGGAGAATGCGGCAGGGCGCTCGTTCATCATCATCCGCGGCGTGCCCTTCGGCGTGAACCGCGCGACGCTCCAAGCGCGCATCGCCGAGCTGGTGAACGAGAAGATTCTCACCGGCATCTCAGGCATGCGCGACTTGTCGGCCGAAGATACCTGCATCGAGATCGAACTCAAACGCGACGCCCGCCCACAGGTGGTCATGGCGCAGTTGTTCAAACTCACTTCCATGGAGACTTCGTTCTCCGTGAACATGCTGGCGATCCATAAGAATCGTCCGAAGCAACTTTCCCTCAAGGAAGCAATCGACGCCTACATCGAGCATCGCCGCGAGGTGGTGATCCGACGGACCCGCTATTTGTTAGGAAAAGCAGAGGAACGCGCGGAATTGTTAGAAGCCTTCCTGCTGGCCCTTGGTCACCTCGATGATTTCATCAAGATCATCCGCTCGTCGAAAAACCGTGATGAAGCACGCGAGCGCCTTTCCGCCTACAGTTTCCCAGTCGCCACCGCCGAGGCACTCGGCATCATGATCCGCTCACAGCCGTCGATTTCTGGCGGAACCTATACCTTCAGCGAGCGTCAAGTGAATGCCATCCTTGAGCTCCGCCTCTATCAACTCACCGGCCTCGAGCAGGATAAGGTGAAGGGTGAGTACGATGCAGTGCTTGCCGACATCAAGGATCTAATGGACATCCTTGCCCGCGAGGAACGTGTCCTTTTCATCATCAAGGACGAGCTCCGCGTCATCAAGGATCGCTTCGCCACGCCCCGGAAGTGCGAGATCGTCGCCGAAGTCGGTGAGGTCGCCATGGAGGATCTCATCGCGAACGATGCGATGATTGTCACCCTCTCGCATCGTGGTTACATCAAGCGCACTCCCTCAAGCGAATATCGAGTCCAAGGCCGAGGCGGCAAGGGCCTCAAGGGAATGGAAACACGGGGCGCGAAGAAAGATGGGGAAATTGATTTCATCGAGCACCTCTTCAGCGTGCAGGCGCACGATTACCTGCTCTTTTTCACCAACACAGGCCGGATGTATGTCGAGCGGGTGTATGAGCTCCCCGAGGGTTCTCGCACAGCGATGGGCCGCAGCATCCAGAACGTCCTCAACCTCAAACCCGAGGAGAAAATTGCGGCATTGCTCCGACTCGAACGCACGGTGGATGAAAATGGCAATGACATCACATTCCGTGAAGAAGCGGGCTTTGTCTTCTTCGCCACCCGCAGCGGCAAGGTGAAGAAAACCGCCGTGAATGATTTCCGAAATTATCGCAAAGATGGAATCATCGCGATCAATCTGGAGGAGAACAACGAGCTGATCGGTGTCCGTCTAACATCGGGATCGGATGAGATCATTCTCGTGACCCATGAAGGGATGAGTCTACGATTCCATGAGGATAACACCCGCGCTCTTGGCCGCGGCACCGCAGGAGTCATGGGAATCCGGCCGAGCGAGGGGGATTTTGTGATTGGCCTAGCGCTGGTCACTCAGGGATCGACACTTCTCGTGGCATCGGAAAACGGTATCGGCAAGCGCACGACCTTCGAGGACTATCGCCTCCAATCCCGCGGCGGCAAGGGCATCATCACCATGAAGGTCACCGAGAAAACGGGCCCAGTGGTCGGTGCGGTGACGGTGACCGAGGAGGACGAGCTCATGCTCATGACCTCGAGTGGCCAAAGCATCCGGATCCGTGCCGCAGAGGTCCGCGAAACCGGCCGCAATGCTCAAGGTGTCAAACTCCTCACGCTCAAGGCTGTCGAAAAACTTCAAGACATCTCCATCGTCATCCCTGACGGCGAAGATTCGATTGAAGCATCGGCAGATGGTGCTCTAGCAGAGGATGTGGACCAAGGCGGCGAGGAAGAAGCCGCAGAGTGAGCCTTGCGAGCGGTTAGGGATTTTCAGCAAGCCAAGCATCCATCCCGCCCGCGACGTTTTTGACGTCGGTGAATCCGTGGTCTAACAAAAACTGCACGGCCTTGGCGGAGCGGCCACCCGCCTTGCAGTGGACCAAGATTTCCTTGTCCTTCGGCAGACTTCCGATTTGCTCAGGCAGCGTTTGTAGTGGAATCAAGCGTGAGCCTTCGATGTGTGCGACGGCATGTTCCGCCGGCTCGCGCACGTCGATGAGGAGCCCATCGAACGGTTGATGGAGGATGCTACGAAGTTCAGTGGTGGTGATGGAGTCCATGGTGGTTGGGGTGAGGTTGCAATCGGTGGTTGAAGTGGTTTCAGCGTTGGATACTTGATGAATGTCGGGCTTATTGCCGCATAGGCGACATTGGGGGTCGCGGTGGATCTTGAGTGTTCGAAACTCGCTGTTGAGCGCGTCATAGCAGGTGAGTTTGCCCAAAGGAATCTGGCCGATGCCGAGAATCAGCTTGATCGTCTCCATCGCTTGAATCGACCCAATGATCCCTGGCAAGACCCCTAACACCCCAGCTTCGTGGCATGATGGAACACTCCCCGCAGGCGGCATTTCGGGCAGCAAACAACGATAACATGGCCCGCCGAGGTGCGGCGCAAACACGGCCGTTTGACCATCAAAGCGATGGATCGCACCATAGACCCATGGCACGCGCTGGAAAAATGCAGTATCGTTTGTTAGAAATCGGGTTGGGAAATTGTCAGAGCCATCTAACAGCACATCATAGCCAGCGGCGATCTGCCTCGCATTTTCCGGAGCGAACCTCACGGGATGGGTCTCGATGACGATGTGAGGGTTGACCTCGCGTAGCCGAGCGACCGCGCTCTCGAGCTTGGGCTTTCCGATCCATGATTCGCCGTGGAGGATTTGCCGCTGGAGGTTGGAAGCATCAACCACATCGGGATCGACCAAACCCAGTTTGCCCACACCGGCTGCGGCGAGGTACAGAGCGGCAGGTGAGCCGAGGGCGCCCGTGCCGATCAACAAGACCGCCGCGCGCTTCAACCGAAGCTGGCCAGCCTCACCCACGGCTGGGATGAGCAGGTGGCGTGAGTAGCGGAGAAGTTCCGCAGCGGAAAGTCCGTCTGACATGGCACCGCGAGCTTGCAGCGAAATGGCCAGCGATCAAAGGCCGAAAAACCAATCGACCCAACAAAGCATCCGGATCGCTCAGCGTTGGACCTCGCGCAGCGGGAAAATTTTTACGTCCACGGGCGCAGCGGTGAGGATGGATGTGGGTGGGTCACTGGGAGAAGGAAAGCCATCGAGTCGGAGCGGCTCTGCCGACCACTTGGTACACCCGCCCGCCGCGATTTGGTACGGCTCATGGTGGACACGCCCACAAAACAAACGGCCGTCTTGGTTCGCACAAAAAAGCAGATATCGCTCGACCAAAAACCATTCGAGCGAACCAAGCGCTGCCTGCTGAGTTTCGTGAGCGACCGTGTATTCAAAGGCGGCGGCCGTCGCACCGTGCGATTTCTGCTGGCACGAATACTGGATGTTGCCGACCGTTTGGCTGCGACCCATCACCGCGTGCTCATAGGGAAGATGGAAGGCGCGCCTTGCGATTTCTACCGCCAGCGGTTGGTTGCAACTCAACGAGAAAAACCAAACTCCAGGATTTCCGAAATCATCATGGACGTAGGTGCGAACATTCAATTCCAGGAACCAAGACAGCCACGGCACGGCCGGCAAGCCAACGGGCCGAACGCGCTGCATCGAAAAGGGTACCACACCGATCCATGCATTTCCCAGGTAGGTATCCACATGGAGTCCCGCTGGCAAACGGGCACGAAGCAAGGCGGGGTCGATCGGCCAATGAAGGAACAACAGGTCCGCCCAGCGCTGCCGCATGACGGGCCGGCTGCTAGGCATCTCGCGGGCCGCGAGTCGTTGTTCTTGGTTAGGATGGATCACTGGCACCACGTGAGAATGATCATTTGGGCCAGAGACGCCATTCTTCATTTCACGAGAGTCTTGCTGCCAATAATTCCCGCTGGAAAATCAACTCCTTGGGCAAGTCGTCATAAAGGTCGATGAAAAGTTCGCCCTGGCTCACCAGCTCAGCCTTCCACTCGGCACGATTGAAGGCCATGGCCTTGTCGTAATCCTCGCGGGTGAATCCCTCAAGTCCCTCGATGTTGAAGTCCTCGAACGCTGGGGTCCAACCGATTTGTGTCTCATAACCCGCCGCATTCCCATGGCAACGTTTCACAATCCACTCGAGAACACGCATGTTTTCTCCATAGCCAGGCCACAAAAATTTCCCATCATCGCTCTTCCGGAACCAATTGACATGAAAGAAGCGCGGAAGGTTGGTGATGTAGCGGCGCATCTCTAACCAATGTCCAAAGTATGAACCCATGTTGTATCCACAAAATGGCAGCATCGCCATCGGGTCCCGACGGACCTTGCCAATGATGCCAGCCGCTGCCGCAGTCATCTCTGATCCCATGGTGGCTCCCACATAAACTCCGTGGCTCCAGTTGAATGCCTGATAGATCAGAGGCATGGTCGTCGGCCGACGGCCACCAAACACAATCGCGTCGATCGGGACCCCCTCGGGATTCTGCCACTCAGGATCGATGGTCGGGCACTGCACGGCAGGTGCGGTGAAGCGTGCATTCGCATGTGCTGCAGCGCGCCCACAATCCGGCGTCCAGTCTCGGCCCGTCCAGTCGATGAGATGGCCAGGCGCCTCAGGAGTCATCCCCTCCCACCACACATCTCCATCATCGGTTAGACCCACATTGGTGAAAATGGTGTTTTCCTTCATCGACTCCATCGCGATTGGATTGGTCTCGTATGCTGTGCCGGGGGCGACACCGAAGAAGCCGGTCTCTGGATTGATCGCGTGGAGCTTGCCATCCGCATGAGGCCAAAGCCATGCGATGTCGTCGCCCACGATGGAGGTTTTCCATCCTGCATCCTGATAGGCCTTGGGCGGGATCAACATCGCGAGGTTGGTTTTGCCGCAGGCCGATGGAAATGCAGCGGTGATATAAGTTCGGGTACCGTCGGGCGCATGGATCCCAACAATCAACATGTGCTCCGCCATCCAGCGGTGTTCGCGGGCGATGTTCGATGCGATGCGCAGCGCGAGGCATTTTTTCCCTAACAGCGCGTTACCACCGTAGCCAGATCCATAGGACATGATCTCACGAGTCTCGGGAAAATGAACGATGTACTTGTCATCGTTGCAGGGCCAGCTGGTATCGGAGGCGCCTTCCTCGAGTGGCGCACCCACGGAGTGTAGGCAGGGAATGAAATGCCCGTGGCCATCACGTTTTTTCACGCTGACGCCGCTCGCCTCGTCTTCAAGTTGCTTAAGCACCTTGGCTCCCATGTGACACATGATCCGCATGTTCACCACCACGTATGGACTATCAGAAATCTCTACTCCGATCTTCGCCAACGGAGAGTCCACCGGGCCCATGCAAAATGGAATGATATACATCGTTCGGCCCTTCATCGACCCTTTGAATTTGCCCGTCAGCACGCCGCGCATTTCAACCGGGTCGGCCCAGCGGTTCGTTGGCCCTGCTTGATCCGGGCGCTTCGAGCAAATGAACGTGCGCTCCTCCACTCGAGCAACATCCGATGGAGTGGAACGCGCAAGGAAGGAATTCGGACGCTTGGCGGGATTCAGCCGAGTGAAGGTACCACGTTCAACCATCAATGTGGTCAGCCGATCCCACTCCGCCTGTGACCCATCACACCACTCAATCGCGTCGGGCGTGCAAAGGGCTGCAATTTCAGTTACCCACTTGAGAAGGGCCGCGTGGGTGGTGGGATTAGCAACAGTCATTAAATTTGATTTAAACAAAACTGAGCCAGTTTGGCAATTCATTGATACGATAAAATCAACGCATTTTGTGACCCTGTAAATCTAACAGAACCAAAATATCAGTTGACCAAGATGCTCTGCTTGAAACGCGTGGAGACTAAGATGCATGCCACTTCAGCATCAGGGTAGGCGATTTGCATCACTTGCTGGTAGGCAAGCATTTGTTGCGAATAACGCTCCACGAGCTCTTCGATTTGCTCGACTCCATCCGTTTTATAATCAATCACCTCCACCCGTCTCACGAGTCCCGCCCCGTCGCGATGCAAGTGAAGCCGATCAATCACCCCGCTTAACCACGTGTTGTCGACGATCGCGTCGATCGGCTGCTCACAGAAAAGCTCAACTGCCTTTCCATTGCGCAAGAAGAGCTCGCGCAGGCTTGGCGCTTCTAACAGCTCCGCGACCAGTCGGCCAGCATCGTTTCTCGGAAGCATTGGTGCCACCTCATCCACCCAGCCGACTTGCTCAAACGCGGCGTGAACCTCACTGCCAAATTTCATGCCACTTCCAGAGTGCGTGACTGCCTTGCCCCCACTTTTCTTCAAGCCGCTCGGCGTCGTCCGCTCTCGGCGAGTGATGCCCTTGGTGAGCGCCAAGTCGCTGGATGCGGAATCGATTCCCTTCGCTTGCTCAACGAGATCCACCCAGTCTAGCCGACCCACTTGATAGAAATAATCCGTCTGGGTTTTGCTCCCCACCGATGCGAGCAGCCAATTCGACAGCGTTGGTTTTTCGATATTTTTTGATTTGCCAGGAGCTTCTAGCAAAATGTAAAGCCCACGCTTCGCCCGGGTGATTGCCACGTAAAGCATGCAGACGGCCTCATAGCGCTGGGTCATCGCCCAGCGTGACTCCGCCTGAACCATCTCTGGAATCAATTCCCGCGCCCATTTCGGCGGTGTTTGGCTGATCCACTCGGGGTGTTCTGCTACTTCAAATTTTTGAGCCTGCGGAATCTCTTCGTCGGGGACATCAGGTAAAACAACGATGTCGAATCCAAGCCCTTTCGACTTGTGAATCGTCATGACTTGTACGGCAGCCCTCCCTGGGCTTTGTGAAACTTCAAGGTTGGCAATCCAATCTGCCGCTTGCTGAGCGGTCGCGCCCCCCTGAGCATCGAGCTTCGCCAAGGCCGCCATGATGTCACCCGCACGCCTCCGGCCAAAATCGGACCAATCCATCCAAACCTCACGAATCACCACCTCCACCATCCCCGCAAAACCGATGGTTGCTACAATTTCTAACAGCCGCTCCCAGGTTTGCTGCCACGCCTCGCCAAATTTCGCGGTGAGCACCTGCCCGATCGGTGACATCTCGATCACTTTTTTGGCAAAGGCATCGGACGGATCGGCCAACCACTTGAGGAGATGCGCCAGCGCGACGCCGACCGGATTGTCCTTACTTGGCTGACGCGCCCCTTCTTCGATCACGTCGAATCCCTTTTCTCGGAGATGATCGGCGACCTTCCGCATCGTGGCATTGGTCCGTAGCAGCACGCCACAGGTATGATTTTTCTCACCCACCCCCAATTCATCTAACAACTCACTGAGTCGCTCCAAGCGTTCTTCGAGCTTTCCCTCGACGATCTCAACCCGCGCCTCGCCTCGCTTGTCGGGTTCTGCCAATCGCTTGGCAGACGTGTGTTGCTGCCACTCCCATTTTGGATTGGTCTCGCCAAAAAATTGGCCCACCGCTGCTGGGTCGCCGCAGACGGCGTTCACCAATTCCAAGACCTCGGGGCACGAGCGCCACGAATCCGCCATTTCTTCTCTGGCCAAGCCGTCGCCGTAGTTCTCGATGATCTCGTCAAACAACCGAACATCTCCGCCGCGCCACCCATAGATCGCTTGTTTGCGGTCTCCTACAATGAAAACGGTACGGTCGTCGCTTGAAAATGCCTCATCGACGAGCGGCGACAAGCCGGTCCAATCGCTTCGGCTGGTATCCTGGAATTCATCTAACAGCCAATGGTCGTAGCGCGCATCTAACCGGAAATCGATGGCCTCTCTCGTGAGCCGATCCTTTTCGTTATCGCGCCATCGGCCCATGAGATGCTTGATGTCGTCAAACCCAAGCAATCCCCTGCTGCGGAGCTCGGATTCGCACCGTTCGTCATAGATCGAGATGATCTCCCACACCGCGCGCGTCCGCTGCAAGGCCGCTGCCATCTCACAACGAGCTGCTAGTAAAATCATTTCCCGAAGCGCATCACCCGAGAGGCCGCCGAAAACAAATTCTTTGTGATACTTCAGTTGAAGGGGGCCAATGGGGCCGTTCACTTCGGATAGTATACTTAGGAGTAAACCCTTTGCGTCTCCCAGGCTGCCGCTACCGATGGTATGTTGCGCGATGGAGTCGATCGCTTCTGCCAAGGCATTCCGCTGCCTTTTATCGGTGTAGGTGATACCATCGAGGCCACGCATGACCTGAGCCATTAGCCGGATTTTGCTGGCCTCCCAATCCGCAATGTCCACGCCCGCGAGGTGGGCAGGCCCCCAGTTAGACTGGCGGGTATTTCGGAAAATCCCCTGCCAAACCCGCACAAATTTCCGCAGGCTTTCGATCACTCCTTGGTGCTCCTTGCCCATGGATGCGCGGCGGAAGGCATATAGAAATTCATCCGCCCCGCCATCGTCGATCTCCTCACTGAGGATATTGGTGAGAATTTCGTTCGTTGCCGCCACCGCCCTCGGACCTTCTAACAGATCAAATTTTCCACCCGTCACGCCAAACTCGTATTGGAACCCACGAACCATTTTGGAGAAAAAGCCATCCATGGTTCCGAGCATCATGTTCGGCAATGCCTGAACCACTCGCTCGAGAGCGACTCTGAAATCGGCGTTGGGCTGTTGGATCGCCATGCGAAGTTCATCGGCTTTTCCAGCGTCCTTGGCAGCCTTTGCCAGCTTGATCAGTACCGAGTCGGAGAATTCGCCCGCAGCTTTGCGGGTGAAGGTGAGGGCGACAATTTTCGCGGGCTCTTCACCACGCACCACGAGGTGGATGATTCGGTTCGCGAGTTGGAATGTCTTACCCGAACCGGCAGAGGCCAAGATGAGTAGGTTAGGTTCACCGATGTTGAGTTGCTTTTCGGGCTCGGCTGTTGAGCTGGCTTTTTCAGTGGTATCCATCGCTGGGAAGAAGATAGGCAGATTTTTGTCATTTCGGAATTCCGAAAATCAGAATTCGCGTGTGATCTGCGATGCAATTCGCTTGGTGTTCAGCAGCGCATGCTGCTAGCATTTGAACCTCATGACGAACTGCGACGAGATCGCTTTTTTCGCGTTTCAAGCCACGGAGAAAAATGCCTCAGCGAGGACCTTGGCGAACTATCGTGATGCCTTGGCCGCCTATCAGGCATGGCGCGGCGACCGCTTCACGGGTTGGCGAGAGGCGGTTGCGGATGATTTCCGAGATTATCTGTTTGCCCTGATGAAACAGGGATTCAAACAGGCGACCATTCGCCTCAGGTTTGCGGCGTTGCGGTCGTTCTATCGATTTCTAGTGCTTCGCCAAGGCTTAGCGCACAGCCCCGTGGCGGTCGTTCGCTTGCCGAAGCCTGAGCGCAGTTTGCCGGTGGTACTCAGCATCTCGCAGATCGATGAGCTGCTAGGCATGCCATTGCGCGGCGAGGTGGATCCCAAAACTCCGCCGTGGTTGCCACTGCGCGATGCCGCGATCCTTGAGCTCTTCTATTCCTGCGGGCTTCGGATTTCCGAGTTGTTGGCCTTGGATGTGAAACACCTCGATTTCATTGGTGAAACGGTGCGGGTCTCCGGAAAGGGCTCCAAGGAGCGCATCGTCCCGGTCGGCGGCCCCGCGATCAACGCAATCCAGCGTTATCGCCAGGCCGCCGCAGTTGCATCTGGACCGTTGTTTCTCAGCACCCGCCAGCGCCGCATCACTCAGCAAGCAGTCGACCAGTTATTAAAAAAGTACTTGAAGCGTAGTAGCATTCCCTTCGCGATTAGCCCACACAAGCTCCGCCATAGCTTCGCAACCCATCTTCTCGATGCCGGGGCTGATCTTCGCAGCGTTCAAGCGTTGCTTGGGCATGCCTCGCTATCAACCACCCAAATTTATACTCACGTAACGAAAGAGCGACTCAAGCAGGCTTACGACACTGCCCATCCACGAGCGTGAGAAATATCATCAATCCACTCATCAAGGGGCTGTCGGTAATGACTGTATGTATTCTATCAGCATGCTCGTCTCAGGTGCCCATGCCATCAGGGCAACGTGGGATCGACGCCCAGGGTGAGCTCGCGGCGAGAGTTCACGCGCGGCATGAATTGCGTGTCCTCTTCGTAGGAAATAGCTATAGTTTCGGCGCGCCACGGGAGTTCGCGAAATTGTCTGCTAGACGGGGTCATCGCGTGCACGTGGATCAATCGACCTTCAGTGGCTGGACGCTCCAACGTCATGCCGCGTTCGAAGGGACGCTGCAGATGATTCGCAATGGCGCTTGGGATGTTGTGGTTTTCCAAGAGTTTAGCGAGATTCCCGCGTTGCCGCCGAGTCGGTGTGCTGCGCGAATGTTTTCACCCCTGCGAGAGCTGGTGAACGCTTGCCGTATCCATGGTGCAATTCCGATACTCTATCAGACATGGGGGCGCCGTGATGGGGCCAAAAACCTGTTAGGCGATGACTTTCATGCCATGACTCAGCGAGTTCGGGCGAATTATCAAGCTGCGGCAGAAAATGCGGGCGGTCTTGTCGTGGTAGCCGTGAGCGACGCCTGGGAGCGTGAGTTTTCCGAGGGTCGCGGAAGCATGTTGTTTCTAGCAGACGGCAGCCACCCGAGTGCGATGGGCAACCGTCTAACAGCATCGGTGTTTGTGAACTCTCTTTTCGGGAAACCGTGAATCACTCAATTGATTTCCACGCGTTAAGGGATTCGGAAAATTTTCTGATTGGCTGGGTCGCGGGCGAGTTGGCCTGACTTGAAGCCGGTCACATCGATGAGGCGAAATGGCTCGAACGGGCTGCGCACTTGGTCTGGGTGATCCGTGGGCTGGGCGGTTGGGTAGCCTTGGCCTGCAGGTGGCACTGGAGGTGGTAGGGATGGTGGCACGACCCCACTCGATGGCGGCAAATCGGATAGATACCCCGTGGACAGGGCATCGACATCCGAAACATGGCGAGTGTAGTGACGTCTAGCAGGTGGCAAGTCAGGAGCACTGCATGAAGCCATGACGGCGAGAGCAACTCCGGTGGTTAAGATAGCACGATGATACATAGGCGCAAGTTGGAGGATTCATTTGAATCTTTACCTGATTTAGATCGCCTGTGCAAGATGCTTCATGAAAATGGCGGCCTTATAAGCTTTATTCACTCGGTAGCGCTTGGTAAAGACCTTGAATCGACCATCTTTCATTTGGTCCAGTAAGGCGTGATAAATCTCGCCCATGATTTCGGCCGAAAGCAGGCAGTGGCGATCTGCATCTGAAAGAGCGGCTGCGGCCTCATGATAGAACATCTCTGCCTTGCTGGCTTGATCGTTCATCAGTGCGATGAAACGCTCGTCCCAGACGCGCGCGACGAGATCGTGTTCGGTGTAGTTGAAGCGAGCGAGATCTGCGAGTGGTAGATAGATTCTGCCGCCGTTTGATAGATCTTCGCCAACGTCCCGCAGGATATTGGTCAATTGCAAGGCTCGTCCGAGCGCAATCGCATAGCGCTCGGATTCTGGATCTTTGCACCCCAAAATCTGGATCGAAACCAGACCCACCGCGCAGGCGACTTTCCAAATATAATGGGAGAGTTCATCCCAAGTTTCAAATCGTTGCGGCCGGAGATCCATCTGACAGCCCTCGATGATGGCCACGAGAAGTTCGTTGGGAATCTGATGGCGGCTGCGCAGTGAAATTAATTCGTTTTGGAAATCCGTTGGATTTTTGAACCCATGCATGAGTCCATTTTTCCAGAGTTCTAACGAGATCGCTCGCTCATCTGGTGCGGTGGCTGGATCATCTGCTAGATCATCCATGATCCGGCAGAATGCATAGAAAACCACCATGTCATCCCGCAACCCTCGTGGTAGGATTTTCAGGGCGAATGCAAGATTCGACTTCGCCTTGCGAGTGATTTCGGAAGCAACCGACATCAGCGAATGAATCCCCAGTGCCCCGTGGTGACTGGCCACAAAGCAAAGAGGGCTGGACCCACCAAGTTGAATTCTTTCACCGGACCCCAGTAGCGAGAGTCGAGTGAGTTCCCCGTGTTGTCACCCAGCGCGGCGTATTCACGCATGCCAGTTCGTGCATTTTCGGTTAGACTCAGCGTGGCATCTGCAGTTGCAAGAAATTGAGGGAGCTTTTTGCCATGGTGAAGAGGTTCATTCGGGCTGGCTAGGCCATAGCCATTGGGATTTATCTGATAGACACCTTCCGCATGAATCACCCGCTGAATCCCAGGCTCCTGTGCAATCTTCCCATCGACTAACAGATTGGGTGATTGAATCGAGAGGGTGTCACCCGGCACGCCGCAAAGGCGTTTGATGTAATGCGATCCTGCGCCCTGGTCGCCGCTGCGCTGCTGGATGCCTTTGATGGCGATCGTGTCGAACACGAAAACCTCACCACGCGTGGGCTTGCGAAATTGATAGGAAAATTTATCCACCAGCACCAAGTCGCCGGAATCGATGGTGCCCTCGCAGATCACCATCCCCTTCGGGATCAAGCCGCCATTGCGATATGCGTAATTGAGTGCGTTGCCAAGTCCGATGCTCATGCACGGGTTGATCGGGGCGGGAAGGCGGATGGGCTCCGAGTCCGAAAAATGAATCTCTGAGCGGCTGAAGAAATGCAAAAACTGAGTGTCTCTGATGTCAAATCCGCCCAGACCACCTTGGGGAGTGATAGCGATGTGCCGGTCGCGATCGTTAATCTCGCAGATATAGGTTCTGCCGCGCAGCGCTTTTTCAGCCACGCGCTGAGGCAAACTTGGCCATTGGTCTTTTTTCAGCGGCGTGCCGATGATGCCGTTGAGGGTGGGCTGCATCGATCCCGTCGGGATCCGGAAAGGCTGCAGGTAGTAGGCTCGCAGACCGAGGGCGATCACGATCGCGACAAACATCACCTCGACATTTTCCTCAAACGCGCCCTGCGGCTTCTCGCGCGGCAACGCATTTTCACACATGGCGGTGAGTTGCTTGGATGCCTCTTTCACCATCGCTTGGTCCTTCGCTTGGATCGCGGCGCGCAAATCCTCCCGGCGAGAGTTGATTTCCGCCAAGCGCTCCGGCGTGAGCAGGTCACGCTTGTAATCGATGAATTTCTTCGCGGCCTTGACTAGGTGCAGGGCCTCTTTTTTCCACTTCGGCGTGAACATGGCGGTAGTGTCGCTTTCGATGGCCGGTTCTGCAAGCATGGAGAACCTAGGCACGCGGATTGTCACCGGCGATCCCATCGGCTTTTTCAGAAAAGCGGCCTTGAAAATGACTGGGGATTGATGCAAACTGTCGGGGATGAAAGTGAAACCATTGATTTGTTTGCCCGTGATTTTCTGGCTCTCGTCGTGTGCTCAAGATAGCCTGACAGGAGACACGTATTCTCGGGGTGAAGCCCGCCAGTATCAGTCGGTGAGCAACGGCCGCATCACAGCGATCCGCCCAGTGAAGATTGAGGGAGGCAGTGACGCCGGCATGCTGGTGGGTGGCCTAGCAGGGGGATTGTTAGGCAGCAACCTCGGCAAGGGAAGAGCCGCAAACACCGCAGGCGCGATCGGCGGGGCTCTGCTGGGTGGCGCCGTGGGCTCCCATGCTGAGCAGTCGATGGGAACCCGCCAAGGGATCGAAATTACGGTTCATTTGGATGACGGTGGTTCCCTTGCCGTCGTGCAGGAAGTTAGCCGCAACGAACAGCGGTTCATGATCGGTGACCGAGTCCGGGTCATATCGAGCGGCGGACGCACCCGCGTCGCTTTCTAAGCCATTCGCGGAGGTTTTTTCTCAGCGGCTTGGCTGCCTTGATGGTGGGCAAGCCGCTTGGCTTGTCTGATGGCCTTGCGGCCAATCAGGGATCTTGGTCGGCTCCTAGGAGTTTCCGGACATCGCGGTGAAGACGGAGTGCGATTTCGTTCGAAATTTCCTTATCCTTCGCCTTTCCGTTGACTCCGATGTTGATGGAAGGAATTTTGGTTCCCTTGGAAGTGTCTGCCTCACCCACCTTTACGAAAAGCCGCGCGGCAACGAGATTCGCCGCTTCCTCATTCGAGGCGATTTTCCACTTTTTCGCCAGTTCGAGGTCTTTACTCAACGAAAGGAGGTACGAGTGCTCGCCGAGCTTCTGCTTCAGTTCTTTGGAAAATTGCAGCTTTTTTTCGCCTGACAGCTCGGAATTCACGGGCAGTGGCACCCAAACCGGGTAGGGCCGGTTTTGTTTGTAAATTCGGATGCCGATGAAACCGGCACCAAAAGTGAATACCAATAACACCACACCCGCGATGATCCAACGTTGCATTGCCGTTGTTTATACGTCATCCAACTTGTCGTCCAAGCCCGAAATTCATGGAATATCCACCGACTGCCGCCACCGCTGAAACGCTCGCAAATGGGCTCACTTTGATTCTCGACCCAGATCCCACCGCCCCGGTGATCAGTGTTCAAATCTGGGTTGCCACTGGCAGCATGCATGAGGATCAGCACCTTGGCGCTGGAATTTCTCATTTCCTAGAGCACATGGTCTTCAAAGGCACCCGGGACTATGACGGGGACACCCTGGCTTCGACCGTGCAAGCGGCGGGGGGGCATTGGAATGCCTACACGAGTTTTGACCGCACGGTTTATTACATCGATGGTCCATCTCACTCGTTGCCGGTTTTCATCAAGACGCTAACAAACCTCGTTTTTTGGCCAAACCTCCCCGAATCTGAATTTGAGAAAGAAAAAGACGTCATCCGCCGGGAAATCGACATGGGCCTCGACGATCCTGACAATGTCGCGTCGCGTCTGTTATTTTCCACGGTGTTCACGGACGACCCGCGCCGCCATCCGGTGATTGGGCATCGCCATCTTTTTGACGCGATCCGCCATGAAAATCTAACAGAATACCACCGGAGCAGGTACACACCGGATCGTTGCCATGTGGTGATTTCTGGTGATTTTTCTCCGGAGGATGCGAGAGCGATGGTCGAAGAGTTGACGGCGTGTTGCTTGCGCGGAGGCGGGCGTGAGCCGCTGGTTTTGAGGGATCCGCCGCAGATTGGCCCCCGGCGTTCGTGTGGGACATTTGCCATCCCAACCAGCAAGATTTCCATCGCGTGGAAGGCACCGGCGCTCGACCATCCCGATGCTCCAGCCTTCGATTTGCTTGCTGGAATTTTAGGTCGCGGTCGTGCCTCGCGGCTTCACCGGCGGCTGCGTGAGGAACAGGAACTCGCCCTCGAAATCTCGGCATTCTCGTGGATGGGCCCCGGTCGTGAAGGCCTGCTCGCGGCTTCGGCCGATGCAGATCCGGCGAAGCGCGACGCCTTGATCGCTGCCATTCTAACAGAAGTTTCTACCGTGGCAGCGAGCGAGCTGGACGACGACCTTGCCAAGGCAAAACGGCAGATTTTCGCCAGCCAATTTCGCAGTCTAACCACCGCCTCAGGTCGCGCGGCAGACCTCGCGTCGAATTGGCACGAAGCGCGAGACCTCGATTTCACTCGTCGCTATCTGGCAGCGATCCAAGCCGTCACCGTCGAGGACATCCGACGCGTCGCTGCCACACTTGCGGATGAGCGACTCAGCCTGATCATTCTGGATCCATTTGATTCTGCCGCACCCGTCCGTATCGGCAAATCGGCGCGAGTGAGGGAGGAGATTCAGGTCCATCGTCTATCGAACGGATTGACCCTAGCGCTCATCCCAGATCGCCGAGTGCCGTTGGTGCACCTCCAAGTGGCCGTTCGTGGTGGGCTTCCGTCGGAGGTTCTCGAAACCAATGGCCTCAACCAGCTACTCGCTTCGACCCTGTCCAAAGGCACACGCACGCGCACGGCGCAGGAGATCGCGGTGACCCTCGAGTCGCTCGGCGCATCGATCAGCGCCAGCACGGGGAACAACGCGCTTCTGGTCCAAGCAGGCGGACTGGCGCCGGATTTCGCGACGATTCTCGACGTGTTTGCAGAGGTGATTGTGTCGCCCTTGCTGGCAAATGAATCGATCAAACGCGAGAAAGCAAGCCAACTTGCGGCACTGGAAGAAGCACTCCAAGACCCCCTGCACACGGGGTTCAGCGCCCTGCGCCAGGCGGTTTTTGGCAGCGATGGTTACGGTCTCGATGCCCTAGGTTCGCCCGAAAGTTTGGCCGCATTGGACCAGGCGACACTCCGTGCCCATCACTCGAACCATTTCAATGGCGCGAACATCACGCTCGCCATCGCCGGTGATTTTGATCCTGCGATGATCCTCGACTCGATCCAGGAAAAATTCTCGGGGCTCTCCGCAGGGCAGCCGTGGAGCATCCCCGCGAGCCGCGTGACGACCGGCCAATCCGTGACGCGTCATCTGCCGAAAAACCAGGCGGTGCTAACCATTGGATTTCCGGGCACCACGGTGAGTGGGGCAGAACGCCATGCGTTGGCAATGATTCAAGAATACGCCTCAGACATGGCGGGCCCACTTTTCACGCGCATCCGCGAGGAACTCGGGTTGGCCTATCAGGTCGGGGCCACGCAGTTTCTCGGCTACGACAGCGGACTTTTCACCTTTTACATGGCCACCTCGCCCGAACAAGTTGACCTCGCTCGCCGCGAACTGCTTGCGGAAATCGGGAAAATCGCCGAGGCGGGAATCCCAGATGAGGCATTTGAGCGCGTGCGTTCCACGGTTCTCAGCGGCCTCGCCATCCAACAACAATCGATCGCTTCAACCGCCCGTCACGTGGCTCTGGATCTTTTGTTCGGTCACCCTGCCGACGAATTCCGCCGCTTGCCCGCTGCCTATCACGCCCTAACACCTGAGCACGTTCGACAAACTGCATCACGCGTTTTTTCGGTGGCCCCTACCATCGTGACGGTCTTACCAGAGTCCTGTTAGAAATGCGGATCAAAAGGAGGCCTCGCGTTCTAACAAAAACCGCTTGCGATCCACGCCCCAGCGATATCCGGCAAGTCGGCCGTCGCGACCCACCACGCGATGGCACGGAATGGCGACCGCGATGGTATTTGCCGCGCAGGCTGCGGCGACGGCTCGAATCGCACGCGGGGAATCGATTCGTTTCGCGACCTCCGTGTAGCTGGCGGTGGATCCAGCAGGGATTTCACGCAGTGTCTGCCAGACGCGTTGCTGGAAGACGGTGCCTCGAAGGTCGAGCGGGAGGTCGAGCCGCCCCGCCGCCAGTTCAAGAAATCGGGCGACCTCGGTCAGCGGGCTCAGCCGATCCTCGCCATGGTCGATGAGCCGAGCATGAGGGAAATTTCCCTGCAATTCGGCGACGAGCAAGTTGGGTCGATCATGGAGAAAAATCGCGCAGACCCCGATTTCAGACGAAGCCGCGAGCACCCATCCGAGCGAGCATTTCCCAATGCCATAGTGAATCCGTTCTTGCACTGAAGTTTTGGGTAAACCCCGCCGAACCATGCGCGAAGTGTTCACCTGCGGCCCCACGGCGGGCGAGCGAAATCTCGGGTGAAACGCAATCGTTGCGGCGCACGGGATTCTCAGTTATACCGACCGTAGAAATGAATTCAAACGCACTCCTGAGTTACTGCCCAGACCTGTTGCAATACTCCCGCCGCCGCACCCGCGAGGTCATGGTCGGAAATGTCGGTCTCGGCGGCAGCCACCCGATCCGTGTGCAATCGATGATCACCTCCGACACCCGCGACACGCCTGCCTGCGTCGCTGAGGTGCTGGCACTGGCCGAAGCCGGGTGCGAAATCGTACGAATCACCGCGCAGACCCGGATTTACGCTGCCAATTTGGAGAATATCGCTCGCGAAGTCCGCGCCGCAAAATGCGAGGTCCCGCTCGTCGCCGACATTCATTTCAAACCCGACGCCGCCCTCGAGGCCGCCAAGTGGGTCGAAAAAATTCGGGTGAATCCCGGCAACTACGCCGACAAGAAGAAGTTTGAGATCCGTGAGTATAGCGACGCGCAGTACGCGGAGGAGCTCGAGAGAATCCGCGAGGAATTCACGCCACTCGTCCAGCTCTGCAAGGATCTTGGCCGAGCGATGCGGATCGGCACCAACCATGGGTCGCTATCCGACCGCATCATGAATCGCTACGGCGACACCCCGCTCGGGATGTGCGAGAGCGCCCTGGAATTCGCCCGACTCGCCCGCGAAAATGATTATCACCATTTCGTATTCTCGATGAAAGCGTCGAACCCCAAGGTCATGATCGAGGCGTATCGATTGCTGGTCGCGCGACTGGATGAAGAAGGACCAGATTGGAATTACCCCATCCATCTCGGCGTCACCGAGGCAGGCGATGGCGAAGATGGTAGGATCAAAAGCGCGATCGGGATCGGTTCATTGCTAGCCGATGGCATCGGTGACACGATCCGCGTCTCACTCACCGAAGATGCAGTCCATGAAATCCCCGTGGCACAAGCGTTGGCAGCGCCTTACAACGAACATCGCCCTTGCGGCGATCTCTCATTCAACAGCAGAGCCCAAACATCACATGAATCTAACAAAATAGCCTACAATCCATTTTCCTACGAGAGACGTCGTAGCTCGATGATCACCGTGATGGGGCACGAGCTTGGGGCCGATCGCACGGTGCGGGTCTTCACCACGCAAGAGCGGTGGAATGCGGTCGCTCACAAGATCAACGGGATGGGAGACTTCAAGCCTGAAATCATTGCCGAAAAATCGGGCGTGCTTGAAATTGACCCCCGAGATGCTGCGGCCGTTTCCGCCCTCAACCGCGAGCTTGAGCCCCGCTTGGTAACGGTCGTGGATGGCCTCGACCTTGAGGTGATCCACGCATTTCGCATCTTGGCATTCCGAGTCGATCCCCGCCACCCCGTGCTGCTGAAAGACACGCTGCATCCACCCCATGGGGAAACGGATTTCACCCAAGCACTGCTTCCGGCGGCGCAGAATATCGGCTCGCTGCTCTGCGATGGGATTGGCGACGCCATTCTCGTCCGTGGCGAGGCGGCGCCCGGCCAGTCGCTGCGGCTCGCGTACAACATCCTCCAAGCTGCCGGTTCGCGGATTTTTAAGACCGACTACGTTGCCTGCCCGAGCTGCGGACGCACGCTTTTCAACCTCCAGAGCACCACCCAAAAAATCCGCGCGGCCACGGGGCACCTCAAGGGCGTGCGCATCGCGGTGATGGGCTGCATCGTCAACGGCCCCGGCGAAATGGCCGATGCCGACTTCGGTTACGTGGGCGGTGCCCCCAATAAAATTAACCTCTACGTAGGAAAAACCGCCGTGAAATTCAACATTCCGGAAGAAGAAGCGGTTGACAGATTGACCGATCTGATCCGCGAGCACGGAAAATGGGTGGACGCACCCGATCCGGTCAGCGTATAAACCAAACTCCATGTCTGATACCGACACCCTCATCCGGACCGAAGAAGTCGCCACGCTCGATGTTCCATGGAACGTCGTGGTCAATGACGACCCCGTCAATCTCATGGGCTATGTCACCTTTGTTCTAACCAAAGTTTTTGGCTATGACGAAAAAAAGGCCTCCATTCTCATGATCCAAGTGCATCGCCAAGGACGCTCGATCGTTTGGACCGGCGAGCGCGAGAAGGCCGAATTCTACGTTCAGCAACTGCAAGGGCATCAGTTGAAAACCACCCTCGAAAAATCCAAATGAAGGCCATGCCCACACTCGAAGGTGGACTTCGGATCGATACGGAAAATTTTAATGATTGGGGGGTCCTCCGCTCGATCATCGTCGATGCCAATGACGCCACGACCCACGACCTAGCCAGCCGGATGGGTGCACTCCTCAGCGAAGAAGTCGGCGGCGAAGACTGGGAGGAATACATCGTTCCCGATCTGCGCGAGGGCTTTCACGACGAGCTCGCCCAAGTCGGCGCGGCCATCGAGTCGGCAATCCACATCGCCGACGGCGGACCTGGCCCGATTTGGATCAACCGGGATGAGGTGTTCCCATGGTACAGCGCGCTCAATCAGGCACGCCTTGCACTGGAAGAAAGGTATCAGTTTGGTGCCGCGGAATCGATCAGCCTCGAGGGGACCGATCCCGTAAAGCGGACCGCATTCATGCGCTCGAAATTTTACTGCGCGATCCAATGCCTTCTGTTAGATCATGTGATGGGCCCTTCCCAGCTCCCCCCAGCAAAACCCCTAAGCTGAGAAGCTGAGAAGCTGAAATGGGGAAGATTGGGAGATTGGGTAATTATTCTTCAGGTTTAAGGGCTGCGAACTTTTCTTCCATGGTGGGGTTGCCGTGGGTGAGTTTTTTGATGGTGACGTCCTGGGCTTTGTCGTTGGCGAGACGGAGTTGGCGGTCGGTTCCGAGGAGGGCATCTTTCGTCTTCTGGAGGTGATCAATTGACTTGTCGATTTCGTCGATGGCGGTTTGGAATTTCTTGGAGGCGAGGTCGTAGTTCCGGGAGAAGGCGCTTTTGAATGTGTCCAATTTCTCCTCGAAGTGGGTGACGTCGATGCTCTGGGATTTCACGAGGGCGAGTTCCGCCTTGTATTGCAGGGAGTTCATCGCGGCGTTGCGGAGGAGGGTGATCATCGGGATGAAGAACTGGGGACGGATGATATACATCTTGGGGTAGCGGTGGGAGACATCGACGATGCCGGAATTGTAGAGTTCGCTTTCCGGTTCGAGCAAGGAGACGAGGACGGCGTATTCACAGCCTTTCTCGCTGCGGTCTTTGTCGAGTTCCTTGAGGAAGTCCTCGTTCCTTTTTTTGGTGGCGGTGGCGTCGCTCTCGTTTTTCATCTCGAACATGATCGAGACGATCTCGTTGCTGCCCGCATCCGCCTCGCGAAAGATGTAGTCACCCTTGCTGCCGCTCTTGGCGTCGTTGTCTTTTTCAAAATAGGCTTTGCTGAAAGCAGTGGCGCGGAGGCGGTTGAACTCGGTCTCGCAGTGTTGCTCCAGGGTCTCGCCGACCATTTTGGTGGAGAGCTTCGCTTTCATGTCGCGAAGACGCTCGATGGCGTCGTCCTTGTCCTTGATCTGCATCTCGTAGCGTTCTTTGAGGGATTGCTCGTCGAGTTTTTTCTGCAGCTCCACTTGCTGGAGATTGTTTTGCAGGATGTCCCGTTCTTTCTGGACAACCTCAAGCGCTTCCTTGATCGCGAGTTTTTGATTCAGCTCGTTGGATTCCAGTTTGTTTTTGAGTGATTGAATCTCGGCTTCCTTGTTTGCAGTGGCTTCCTGCAGGTCTTTGCTGCGCTTGAGTTCGGCCATCTGCGAAGCGGCTTGGGTCTCCTGCTTGGCTTGTGCCAGTTCGGCCGCTAATTTGTCGCGTTCCTTTTCAACGGCGGCCATGGCTTCCGCGACTGCCAACTTGCGGGATTCCTCGCCCTTATCCAACCGGGCTTTCAATTCCTGGATTTCCGCTTCCTTCGCGGCGGCGGCCTTTTGCATTTCGCTGGCGGCTTTCTCTTTGGCGAGTTCGAGTGCGTTGAGCTTTTCTTTTTCAGCGAGTTCGAGGCGCTGGTGCAGTTGCTCTTCAAACTCGCTGTTGCGAACCTGTTTTAAAATATCCGCGTAGCCAGCTTCATCGACTTTGAACGCTTTATGGCAATGAGGGCAGATGATGTCTTTCATGGTTTGAATCGAGATTGGAGATTGCTGATAGGCTAGATGGGTGTTCCGAGCCAGTGGGAGGCGGGTGCTTGGAGGAATTCGACGATAGGGATGCCTTGGCCGCCGACTAGCAGTTTGCTGGTGGGATGGTGGGCTTTGTCGAAGGCGGCGATGCCGGAGAAGGTTTGTTTGCGACCGCCACTTTTGACTTCGATGGCGACGAGGGAGTCGCCGCGCTGGAGCACGAAATCGACTTCCTTGTTTTGCTCGCGCCAGTAGGTCACGGAGATTCCGGTGCCGATGGCGGTGTTGACGAGATGAGCGCCGACGGCGGATTCGATCAGGCGTCCCCAGGCATCGCTATCAGTGCGCCAGGCATCGGGGCTGCGACCCGATTGGGCGGTCATGAGGGCGGTGTTGAGGACTTGGAGCTTGGGACTCGAAGCGCGTTGGCGGATTTGGTTTCCGGAAAACTTCTGCAAGCCGGCGACCATGCCAGCGCCTTCGAGGAGTTGGAGGTAATGGGCAAGGGTGACGGTGTTGCCGGCATCCACGAGTTGGCCGAGCATTTTCTGGTAGGCGAGGATCTGGCCGGAATAGGCGCAGGCGAGTTGGAACATGCGCCGGAGAAGGGCGGGCTTGTCCACTCGGGTGAGCAGCAGGATGTCCCGGGAAAGGGTGGTTTCGATCAGCGAGTCGTTGATGTATTGCCGCCAGCGGTCCGGATCGTCCGCCAGAGGAGCGGCACCGGGATAGGCACCGAAGAGCAGGTATTTCTCCAAATCCCAACCGAAGGCTTCCTGCATTTCGGCGAAGGACCAGTGGGGAACCGGGATGGTTTCGAAACGGCCAGCCAAGCTCTCGGTGAGACCGGATTGGATGAGCAGCGGCGAGGAGCCGAGCAGCACCACTTTCAACGGAGTGGCGTCATGGGTGTCGGCATCCCAGAGAAGTTTCACCACCTCAGGCCAGCGGGCGGCTTTCTGGATTTCATCGATCACCAGCAGCGCGCCCTCGGGGTGGTTGCGGGCCTTGAGGCGAGCGAGATCCCACTGCTGCTCAAGCCATGCCTGGTCGCGGAGGGTGGGCTCGTCGGCCGAAGCGTAATGCGCGGGAAGCCCCGAGGCTTCCATGACTTGGCGCGACAAGGTGGTCTTCCCCACCTGTCGGGGACCTGCCAGCACCTGGATGAAACGGCGCGGCTCGTTGACCCGGGAAAGTAGTTGGGAGTAGAGATGGGAGCGTTTCATAAGATTTACTCAGGACGGTGAGTAAATTAAAATTTCCTGCTGAGCAAGCTGGAAAACACAACGAAATCAAATATCAAGCTCATGCTAGGCTTGGTGGGCGGCAATGGATCGGGCGGTGAGAGTGGGCCATTGGTGGCGGGGCAGTTTTTCAAGGGTCTGCCAGAGTCCGGGTAAACCTTTGGCGGCGGCGTGTTCGTTGCCGGGGCGTACTTCAACGCCG
>JAPJNB010000101.1 GCA_026461385.1 Akkermansiaceae bacterium | reverse complement strand
GGCTTGGACAACGGGTGAGAGTTTTTCGTTTAGTTTATGGGCTACTGGACAGCCTGATAACTTGAACAATTCCGACTACGCTGCGGTCTCGGGCGATTTAGGCGGGGAGACAGGGAAATGGTACGACTTCCGCGGAGTCACCTTGCGCGATGGTTATATTTTGGAAATTGGCTACAAGACGGATCCCACTGTCGCCGATGCCGATGGAGATGGCCTTAGCGATGCGCAGGAGCAGGCAGTAAGCAGCAATCCGTTTGTCGCAGACACGGATGGCGATGGCTTGTCAGACGGACAGGAGGCAAACCTAACTCATACGAGCCCGACGAACGCCGATAGCAATGCCAATGGGATCAATGACGCACAAGACGACGCGGATGCCGACGGTCTATCCAACCTAGTGGAGGTAGGCACCAAGCACACCGATCCACTGCTGGCGGATACCGATGGTGACGGACTGAGCGACGGTGCGGAGGCATTGACACACCACACCAATCCACTGGTGGCCGATACCGACGGCGACAGCTACAGCGACGGCTATGAGGTGCTGAATTCCAGCAATCCAGCGTTTGCGGAATCATTCCCGACCTATTCGCTCACGCTCGTCGATGGTGGAGTGGTTACTGGTGGAAGATTTAGCAAGGTGGGAACTTGGGCACATGGTAGCACGGCCACGCTTACGGCGGTGGCGGATGCGGGTTATGTTTTCAGCGCTTGGACCGGAAACCTCACAGGCTCTGCAAGCCCGCAAAGTTTGCTCATGGATGGTAATAAGTCGGTGGGAGCCATCTTCGACCACGATACAGGAGATGGCGACAGTGACGGATTGACGAACTACGAAGAAGCCGTGACCTACGGAACCCGTCCGGATCTAGCAGATTCTGATGGCGATGGGCTCTCGGACTTTACTGAAATCCAGACGCACCACACCAATCCCATCTTGGCTGACAGTAATGGCGACGGACTGGCGGATGGCGTGGGGATCCAGATGGGGCTTGATCCATTGCTCGACCATTCCGCATTGGTGAAGATCATCCACGACTCGCGCGAAACCTTCGGGCTTTATAAACCTCAAGATCTAACCGACGTTAGGCCTAGCTCGACGACGGTGAGGGTATTGCCAGGCGCGGGTGGGCTGCAGTTGCGGTTGAACGTTCAAAAAAGCACCGACCTGTTCGAGTGGCAGGACGCTGGCGAGGCGGTCTACAAACAAGCCACAGATCCATCAGCACCGAAGCAATTTTTCCGCTTCGGGGTGAAGTAGAACCATGGTGATCTGGATGCTTTTGTCAATCATCCTGCGAATGGTTTTGATAATCCATATCTACTCGATCGCAGTCATATTAAGTACTTTGAACCTCACGGCTTTGCCGAGCTTGAAGTGTGGGGTTAAGCCACCCACATACCAGAGTAAAGTTGGTGGAGGTAGATTATCATCGGTAGCGAGAGCCATGCCTGGTCTCGCTTGACACAGCAGGGTTTTAAGCAACGGGAATCCTGATGCAGGGTACAGGCGGACATATAGGAGTCGGATTCAGGCTCAACAGCCTCCCCCATTGACATCTGCATGAAGACTCGATGGCCGATGCCCCCGAAATTGGAAACCAATTGATGGCCCCATACTTTAGCGCGGTGATTCGTGATACGGGAAATGGCAAGTGTAAGTGCTATGTCCTCGGGTAGTCGCCAGATGGCGGAACTACCATCCGAGCGGTGTAGGAGGACGAGCATACCCGGGTCGGTGGAGGGGTGGGGCCCACACTTGAGTGCTGGATTGCCCATTTGCGGCAGAGATACCTAGGTGATCCCGGCTGCTAGGTTTTCATGCATGCTTGATGGCTTTTGGTTTCACTCACATCATCGACTTTATCTGACTGACAAACTCACTGATGGTTTTTCGCGACTTCGGGATTTCGTGTCCAAAGCCTCTGGCGATCAGCCCGACCATTGTGCCGACGGCTTTTTGGATCATCCGGCTCTCAAATTCAAAGGGGTCCTTTGCATTGGGATCACTGCCGGCAGGTGTTAGGTCGAGCTGAGCAAGTAGGTCGCGCACAAATTCAGCGATCCTTGCGAGTTTGGCGAAGTTGATCCAATCAAGGTTGTCCTTGGGATGATGGTAGTACTTTCCGTGGCCACAACTGAGGAAAAGGAACGGCTGACCGGCCTGTTCGAAAGCGTGATGGTCCGACATGTTGCCAACGTATTGGTTCAGAGTCGGGAGGATGCGCAGGCCCTTGCGACCCTCAGCGATTTTTTCGACG
>JAPJNB010000100.1 GCA_026461385.1 Akkermansiaceae bacterium | reverse complement strand
TGGTGAGATGAAGCATGCGTGGGAGGTGGTTCGGTCCAGACGCGCAACAGCCGACGTCCGCTACTGGATAACAGCAGTCCTACGACTGTGCGCAATGCAGCTTGGTTGGTGGTTCAAAAAGCGGCGATGGACCAGCCGAGTGGATACGTAGATGCCTGAGTCAGATCCAATTCATGGTTGCCGTGAAGAGTTGGTCGTTGCGGTTTGTACGTATCGGCGTCCGCATGGGCTGGTGGCGTTGCTGAATCGCTTATCTGCGATCGAGGGACGCGATCGTGTCATTGTGTTGGTTGTCGACAATGATCCAGACCGATCTGCTGAACAGGTGGTCCAAGATGTCAATGCCCAGTCAGGTGCAGGCGCCCTGTACATGCACGCCGTTCCCCAGGGGCTAGCAACTGCCCGTAACGCAGCACTCGATTTCGGCGGGGAGAGATCGTTAGCCGTACTTTTCATCGATGACGATGAGGTGCCAGAGCCGTCCTGGCTGACATCAATGCTGTCGAGCCATAAGAAGTATCCGTCTGCGATTATCACCGGCCCGATCCGGCCGGAATTCGCTGGCCCGCTGCCGAATTGGGCACCCGACGGATCCTTCTGGCGGAAGCCCGAGTACGCAGCTGGCCAGTCGCTCCGTGTTCCAACTGCCGACGCCAACATGCTTTTCCCCCTGAAGGTGACTATTGGGGGACAACGCTTTGACACCAATTTCGATCTCGCCGGGGGTCAAGACACGCATTTCCTACTGCGGTGGCTCGCTGCGAAGGAAACAATTTTGTGGTCAGCGCAATCCGTAGTAGTAGAGCGGATTCCCGAAGAACGTCTGTCTTTGGAATACGCGCGCGATCGCGCGTATTTTTCGTCCATTGCATATCAGCACGCTGTCGAGAGCGTACGGGGGCGTCGGCGAGCGTTTGACGTGCTCCGGATTGTGCGTCAGCGGGCTATCTCAGCATTCTGCTGGCTATACGGGAAGACCGCTTCGTCGGCGCCAATGATTGCGCGCGCGCAGATTCGCGCCGCTGCCGCCCGGGGCACTTGGGCAGGAATGCAAGGGCAGTGGGTCAATAGGTGGACGGATTACCAGGTCGACGTTCGATAACGCATCGTCGCCGCGCATTCACGAGTCGGGATGCAGGAAAAGTATGTTGTTAAACTTGCGCTCGGAGTCATACTGATCCGAGTAAGCATCCGCATCGGTATCTAGGAGACCATCCTCGGCAACCAGCTTGGCTTTGTAGCCGAGTGCAGACATCTCTGCGAAAAGATCCGCAATCGAATGGCCCCAGCGGCTCAACCATTTTGGCTCCGCCGCCAAATACACAGCAGGATGGCCGATGCTCAGCAAGTTCGTCGCTCCGCGCAACACAGCAAGTTCGGCGCCTTCCACGTCAATCTTCACAAAAGCGACACCAGTCGGCTCGACCCCTAGCCTCTTCAAGTCGTAGTCGAGCGAAACCATCTGGACGCGGACTACGCTCGCTGACTCTGAAGGGCTGGGGTCAATGTGAGTTAGACCGCCGAGTCCCTCACCGTCATCCGTCCGCCACCTCAAACCAATCACTGCTTCTGAGTCCCCAACTGCCAAGTTCCTAATTCGGACGTTGGTCACGCGCAGCAGCCTTATCGCAGTGGACAGTGCACGTGCGTGGTGAGGAAACGCCTCGTATGCGATCACACGTCCGCGCGGACCAACGCGACGAGATAAGTCGTAGGACCAGATGCCCGCATTGGCTCCTACGTCTACTGCGATTCGATTACGCATGTCGATTTCATCCAGGAGACGCAGCTCCGGCACGTCCGTTTGTCCACCGAAGAGCCTTTTGGCCCAAAGAGCTCCGTGTGCAATGTCGCCTACCCGACGGCGGATCGGGCCGCCGGAAAGAAGATAATTTAGAACTTCGTGCACTAGATTTCGACTCCTCTGCGAAGAGTTACGGCACTAGATATTGTTGTGCAACCCTGACGCGAATGGACCCCGATTTCGACCTCTGTGGAATCTGAATGAAAGTTCACCAGTACAAACCTTCGTAATTTTTAACGGTGCGGAGTTCGGGGATATTCACAAGATCTATAATCGTCTTGCGGTAATCGATTTGAACCCTCTGCCAAATTTCCGGTGACAAACGATGGTTCACCACCAGAACACTTGACCCCGTCACCACCGCGTTCAGATCATTAGATAGCAGGTCCTTCAGATGCGGGATCGCCGCCAGTGCGAAACTGCGATTGGACCCAACCATCTGAGCAAGCGAAAGATGCTGGTCGTAGATGCTGAGCGGAATGCCTTTCCCAAGCAATTGCTCGACGACCGCGACCATCGGAGATTCGCGGATGTCGTCAGTTCCCTCCTTGAAAGCAAGGCCGATCACACCGACCGGCTGCCGGCCCGCTGCCGTGATTATTCGCGATACAAGCCGATCGATCTGCACACGATTCGACGCCAGCATTCCAGTGTGCATCGGCAATTCAACCGCTGAGGAACGGCATGCGTCCAAAACAGCGCGCAGATCTTTCGGAAGGCAGGAACCCCCGAAAGGGTTCCCCGGTTTGAGGTATTTCTC
>JAPJNB010000099.1 GCA_026461385.1 Akkermansiaceae bacterium | reverse complement strand
CGAGATGGGTTATTTCGGCATCACGATCCCGGAAGAATTCGGCGGGCTTGGCCTGGGCAGTTTCGAGTACTGCATGATCTCGGAGGAACTGGCGCGCGGCTGGATGAGCGTGGCGGGCATCGTGGCGCGCGGCAACGGTTTCTACAAGCTCGTCCCCGGGGTTGGTGCGGAGCGCACGCGGCAGATTGAGGCGATGGCCCGCGGTCAGTACCTGGGCGCATTTGCGATGTCCGAGCCCCAGACCGGGTCGGATGTGAGCGGCATTGCCTGCCGTGCGCGCCGCGATGGCAACGAATGGGTGATCAATGGCAACAAGTACTGGTGCACGTTCGCCGACGGGGCGGACTTTATCTACGTCGTTTGCCGCACGGAAGCCCTGAACGAAGCCAAGCCTCACCTTGGACTGACCGGCATCGTGGTCGAAAAACCTCGCGGTCAATTGCCCAAGGGTGTGCAAGGCAGCCCCATTCCGAAGATCGGCTACTTCGGCTGGAAAACGTGGGAGCTTGCTTTCGACAACGTGCGCGTGCCGATGAACACGCCTGACGAGAAGGTTGGCAAGGCGTTCTACAGCGTCGCCAGCGGGCTCGAACGGGCACGTGCGCATACGGCCGCGCGGTCCATTGGACAGGCCCAGGGTGCTCTGGAACAGGCGATTTCCTACGCCAAGGAGCGGCGTCAGTTCAAGAAGCCCATCGCGGAGTTTCAGGCGATCCGGTTCAAGATCGCCACCATGGCGACGGAGATCGAAGCGGCGCGCCAACTCATGTACCACGTGTGCCATTTGATCGACCAGGGCCAGCGCTCCGACAAGGAGGCCGCGATGGTCAAGTACTTCGCGGCAGAGATGGCAGAACGCGTCACCTCCGAGGCCCTTCAGATCCTGGGTGGGGCCGGATTCACGACGCTGTATCCGGTGGAACGTTATTGGCGCGATGCCCGTCTGTCCAAGATCTTCGAAGGTACCTCGGAGATCCAGCAGCGCATCATCTCCGATCACCTGCTGGGCAAGGCCGAGGGCGTATGACGTCGACGACCATGGTGGAAGTCTCCGTGACCGACGTCCTTGCGGGCCGCGCGGCGGCGCTGCGTTTCGAGGACTTGTCGCCTGCCGCCCTGACCGTTGCCAAGCAATGTCTGCTGGACTGGTTGGGCGTTTCGATCGCGGGCAGTGACGAGCCGCTCGTGCGCATTCTTCTGGAGGAACGGACCGACGCCGGCTTGGCGGGGGTGTCGGCCGTTGTCGGCCGCATGGAACGCCTCGCCCTTCCGGCCGCGGTCCTTGTGAATGGTGCGATGTCGCACGCGCTGGACTACGACGACGTTCACAAGGCCATGCGCGGACATCCCACCGTGCCCGTCGCCCCGGTGGCGCTGGGATTGGGCGCACACCTGCGCGCCTCCGGCCGGGACGTTCTGACCGCCTTTGTCGCGGGCTTCGAGACCGAATGCCGCGTGGGTGCACTGTGCGGTCACGACCACTACGCGCGCGGGTTTCACCCGACGGCGACGATCGGCACCTTTGGCGCCGCTGCTGCGGCGGGTCGGCTGCTCGGTCTGGATTCCGCATCGATGGCGCTGGCACTTGGTATTGCTGGTACGCAGTCCGCAGGCCTCAAGAGTGCCTTTGGCACGCACTGCAAGGCCCTGCATGCCGGCCACGCTGCCGAAGCGGGCTTGCTCGCCGCGCGGCTGGCGGTACGCGGGTTCACCGCAAATGCGGACATCCTTGGCGACGCACAGGGTTTCGCCAGGACCCAGTCCAGCGGCTTCGATCATGTGGCAGCCGAGGCCGATCCTCCGGGCGGTTTCCACGTGACCCGGACGATGTTCAAATACCACGCCGCGTGTTTTCTGACGCATTCCAGCATCGAGGCCCTGAAGGCCGTGCGCGATCAATATGGGATCACGCCCGCCGACGTCCACGAAGTGGAGTTGCATGTGCAGGCGGGACACCTGAAGATCTGCGGCATCGCTCAGCCGAAGACGGGCCTGGAGGTCAAGTTTTCATTGCGCATGATGGCCGCGCTGGTGCTGGCGGGTGTCGATACGTCCAATGACAAGACCTATACGGACGAACTCGCAACGAGGTCGGATCTCGTCGCCTTGCGCGACAAGGTGGTGGTGGTCCCGGACTGGGGTGGCGAGGGATCGGCCGCCGAGGTAGTGCTGACGCTGGCTGGCGGCCAGCGCTATGCGATGCAGTTCGACGTCGGTGTTCCGATGCAGGACTTGGAGCGCCAGTGGACGCTGCTGGAGGCGAAATTCCGCAGCCTCGTCGCGCCTCGCCTCGGCGAAGCGCGCACTGTGAAGTTGGTGGCAGCTTGCCGCGCAGCGGAACAACTGGTGGATGTTGCGGTGCTTCTGGAGCTCACGACACCGATAGCGTGATCCGCCAGGGTGGTCCGAAGGCGTCGTCTGCCGGACTGCTTGCCACTGCGCGCCGCGATGTGAGTGTGTACAGGATCAAGGATGCTCGGGCCTGAATACGCCGCGTCTCAGCAATGGGCAATCGCCTCGCTCAACCGGTCAATGTATTCGCGCTTGCGCAGTTGCAGTCGGTCGAGGCGCGCTCCCACTCCCAGGGCCATTCTCTGGCCGCGCAGTGACGAAGGCAGCAGCATGGCGATGACACCGTGACCCGGCGTCGTAAGGCCACCCGATTGGTAGTAGCCCTGGTCGCGCGCGACGGAAACTTCTGCCAGCGTCGCTTTGATGTTTGCCGCCTTGGCGTCCGGCGGGAGCAGCGCGTTGTAGCGCCGCAAGAGCAGGCCGATGCGATTGTCATCCAGCTTTGACATCAGAACCATACCTAGCGCGGCGCGGTGCAAAGGTCTTTTTGTGCCCGAGACTACGTCGAAGCGTCGGGCTTCGGGTGCATGGATCACCGTGGTGTACTGAAGATGGACACCTTCGATCCGGCCCAGCATGATGGTTTCTCCCGTTTGCTCGGCGAGCTTGTGCATGGCTTCGGGAATGGCCTGGGGACGGTGGGGCAGGTGCGTGACCCAGTCGCACATATTGGCAATTCGCGCGGAAGGGCAGTACTCGCGTGTGTCCGGGTTGCAGTCCAGATAGCCTTGCGTAACCAGCGTCTTGAGCAGCATCGAAACGCTGGATTGCGGAGCATCGAGGCTTTCCACCAGGTCGGCCACGCGCAAAGGCCGACGCTGGCGCTCGAATACTTCGAGAAGGTCAAACACACGAGTAGCTGACTTGACTGAACGATCCATCTTCCTGTCTCCTGAATTCGCCTGAATCTGGCGGTGCGCCAACCCAAGCTCTTGCGGGTATCGAAAAATCCGTGTATTCTGCAATGCGGAATTAAGTTCTGTACTGCAGCGCAATTGTCTGCTCCTATTCCGGGGATGTCAATCACCGTTTTCCTGCAGGGCCACCTGCACCAGATGCCATGACCACGAACCGCCTTTCTAAACCCTCCGTCGTGTCCGAGAAGCCAACCGGGATGTCGGCGGCCTTGGAGGATCGCCATTTCGTCACTGCGCTGGCGCGCGGGCTGGAGGTGCTGGCCTGTTTTCCCTCTGGCGAGGCGCAGTTGGGCAACCAGGAAATCGCCGAGCTCTGCAAGCTTCCCAAGTCCACCGTCTCGCGGCTGACCATGACGCTGACGCGCCTCGGTTACCTGATCCACCTGCCGGAAACGCGTCGCTATCGGCTGGGCATGGCCACGCTGGCATTGGGCAGCGCCATGATGTCGCGGCTGGATGTGCGCCTGGTCGCCAGGCCCTTGATGCAGGAACTCGCAGCAGCCGGCGGATGCTCTGTCGCGCTCGCAGCGCGCGAGCGACTGTCGATGATCTATGTGGAGTTCTGCCGGCCCCAGACCTCGCTGGCAATCTCATCCGATCTCGGTCAACGCTTCCCGCTGCTGAACTCGGCGACCGGCCGCGCCTATCTTGCAGTTGTTGCAGAAGAAGAGCGTCGCGGCATCCTGCTGGCCATGCAAGCGACGGGCGAGGGCGATCAGGCTGACATCCGGTCCGAAGTCGACAAGGCCGTGCAGGAGTACGCCAGCCTGGGAGTGAGTTGTGCATTCGGTAGCTGGCAGAAAGACGTCAACGGTATTGGTCGGGCCTTTCAGCCCGGAGGCGGCCTGCCTCCGATGGCCGTCAGCTGTGTGGGGCCGGCCAGCAGGCTGTCCCGCAGCTTCCTGCTGAAGGAAGTACGTCCGCGGTTGATCGAGTTGACCCAGCGCCTCGAAGCCACGATGCCGCGGTGACCAGTCATCACGCATGCGATGGGCGCAGGACATTCGCAGTCCTAACATTTACCTTGCATCCTGCAATGCGGCGCGGCGCTGCGGCACCAGGGCGAAAACCCGGATGCGTCTTCCAAATTCACCTGTACCTGCAAGGAGATGCCTGCCATGAGCAGTAGTTACGAAGTCCGCGGCCGCACCGCTGTGATCGCTTTCGATTTCCCACCGGTCAACGGCCTTGGAGCACAGCTGCGTAGCACGCTGATGGAGACTCTCGACCGGGCGATTGGCGACCCGCAAGTGAGTGCCGTGGTCATCACGGGCACATCCAAAGCGTTCTCCGGCGGTGCCGACGTCAAGGAATTCGGCACACCGGCAGCCGGACGCGAGCCGCGCCTTCCACTTCTAATTGCCGCCCTGGAAGACTCGCCGAAGCCTGTGGTCGCCGCGATCGCGGGGATCTGCCTGGGTGGTGGGCTGGAGCTGGCACTTGGCGCCCACTTCCGTGTGGCCCGGGTCGACGCGCGCATTGCGCTGCCCGAGGTCAAGCTGGGGCTTCTACCCGGCGCCGGCGGCACCCAGCGACTG
>JAPJNB010000098.1 GCA_026461385.1 Akkermansiaceae bacterium | reverse complement strand
CATGGTCCAGATCATCCAAGTCAGTTCGACCGAGAAAACCTCCGATGGAAAACCCGCCGAATGGAAATGGGATTTCCGGCCTGGCAACCCCGCCTCGCCGCGAGCTCAGACTTCGCCGAAACAAGCCGCCGATGCCAAATACGTGACCAATCCGAATCCTGTGCTATCCGAAAAGGACGGCCTGCCGGTCTGCGTGCAATCTCTATCAGCCGGCGGTGATTTCGCCACGGCATGGCTGGAAAAACGCGACAGCGGAGCGCGGGCATCCACCCTGTTCGTCGCCACCGCCAATGAAATCCCAGCCGCCGGGAAATCAGCCGGAGTCGCCGTGAAGGAGGTGCGTGATGCGGAGTCGTCCGCATTTGACGGGATTCTATCGGCCCACCGCGCATGGTGGCACGGATTCTATCCGAACGCCTTCCTCACCATTCCGGAAGCGCGGATGGAGGCGTTCTACTGGATCCAGATTTACAAAATCGCCGCCGCCTCGCGCGAGGATGGCCCGGCGGTCGATCTGTTCGGCCCGTGGTTCCGCACCTCCATATGGCCGGGCATGTGGTGGAACCTCAACGTCCAGCTCACGTATTGGCCCGTCTATGCCGGCAACCGTCTGGAACTCGGCAAAAACTACCTCGATGTGGTGGACTCACACTTTGACGAACTGTTCGGCGGTCGCATCAACCACCCCGGGCTCGGCGACTGGGTATGGGCGATGCACAACTACTGGTGGCAGCTCCGCTTCGCTGGAAACTGGCCAGCGGTTCATGAAAAGTGGACGCCCAAGGCCAAGGCCGTGCTCGCGGGTTACCTGCCGCGTCTGAAGAAAAATGCCGAGGGCAAGCTCGAGCTCAACGCGATGGGCTCACCGGAATACCATGGCTTCAAAACCTTCCCGAATACCAACTACAACCTCGCCATGCTCCGCTGGCTGCTCAACTCCCTGCTCGAAGCCGACGCCCGCTCCGGCAAGCCCGCCGATCCCGCCGCCACCGAGTGGAAACGGATTCTCGCCGAGCTCATCCCTTGCCCCGTCGATGACAACGGCCTGCGCATCGGCAGCGACCAGGCGGTGGACATGTCCCACCGGACTTTCTCGCATCTGATCGGTCTCTATCCGCTCTATCAGCTCGATCCCAACTCCGCCGCCGACCGCGATCTCGTCGTGAAATCCGTGATCCACTGGAACAAGATCGGCGGCGGCAAGGGGCTCGCCGGCTATTCCTACACCGGCGGCACCTCGCTCTACGCATCCCTCGGCATGGGTGACGAGGCGCGCGGCATGCTGCACAATTTCCTGACAGGCAACATCGGCGTGGGCCTGCTCCTGCCCAACACGATGTATGCCGAAGGCGGCGGCCGCTTCCCAACCATTGAAACCCCTCTCAGCGGAGCCTCCGCCACCATGGACCTCCTGCTCCAAAGCTGGGGCGGAAGAATCCGTGTCTTCCCCGCCGTGCCTTCCGCATGGAAACAAGCCGCGTTCCATCAACTCCGCGCGATGGACGGTTTTCTCGTCAGCGCCGCCCGCCACGAAGGAAAAACCCAATGGGTTTCACTGCAAAGCGAAGCCGGCGAACCCTGCATCCTCCGCGTGGCCGATTGGAAGGGCCCGCTCACAGTTTCCGGCACGCGCCAACACGACGCCACCGAACTCGCACCCTGCGAGTGGCGCATCGATCTCAAGAAAGGCGAACAAGTGCTGGTTCATCCGGCCGGCATGAAGACGCAACCCGTCATCCAGGCCCTGCCCGTCAACCCCGCCGAAAGAAACCTCTATGGCGTGAAAAAGGGCAAACAGATCGAGCAGGATCAAAGCTGGCCCGAGGTGCCGCTCCCTCAGTGAGCCATGGGCTCCGGCGGGATCAATCGGCAACGCCAACAACGCCGGGGCCTCCATCAAGATCGAACTATTTTATCCTACTCTTAAGCACACAAATGAATTTAAACTAACCATCAATATGACCCACACCAAGCTCCTCGGAATCTTACTGCTCTCGGCCCTGCCGGTGAGTCGCGGAATCGCCGTTGATTCCAATCCCGCCACCGCGCTGAAACCGCAGGGGGCACTGACCCTTGAGAGCGCCACCTTTCTTGTGAGCTTCGATTCCGCCAAGGACGGGTTTTCGATTCGCCACAAGCCTTCGGGGAGGGTGTTTATCAAGGACGGTGTATTTGAGGAGCGCGGCGGGAAGGCCTCGCTTGCCAAGGTGAAAAACAAGTATCTCGGCGAGGGGAATGGGATCGAAATCGTTTATCCGAACGGCAACCGCGACACCATCGGCCTCTACGACGGGCTGCCGTATGTGGTCTTCGACTCCACGCGGCACAATTCCTCGTCCGAGCCGCAGATCATCAATCGCGTGCCGCTCTTCTCGGCGGAAGTGGATGCCGGAACGGAGTTGTCGAAAATCAAGACGCTCGGCACTGGCGGCCTGCGCTCTCCGGCGGAAAATCCCGGCAGCTATGCGTTTCTCACATTCGCGGATCCTGCTAGGTGCGGCGGCGTGGTCGGCGGCTGGCTCACGCAGGATCGCGGCAGCGGGGTGGTCTTCTCGCCGGTCGTGAACGGCGCGGTTCGGATGCAGGCGCGCGTTGATTTCGGGCGTTTGCGCATCAAGGCTGGCGGCGACGAGGGCTTGGAAACCTTTTTGCTAGGCTGGTTTGACGATGCCCGCCTTGGTCTGGAAAATTACGCCGACCAGGTTGCCAAAGTCTATCAAGTGAAGCTGCCGCCGAAGATGGCCGGCCTGTGCACCTGGTATATGGAAAAGTATGCGGGGGCTTGTGATGAAATCCATTTGCCGAAGCTGGCCTCGGTCGCTGCCAGGGAACTAAAACCATTCGGATTCGAGTTCATCCAGATTGATGATTTCTGGCAGGAGGGTGTCTTCACAAACGGGCCTAGGAAAAATTTCACGACTCATAGACCGAAGGGTCCCTATCCCTCCGGCATGAAGGCGGCGGCGGAAAGCATTTCCAAATTCGGACTGGTTCCGGGCATTTGGTTCATTCCGTTTGCAGGAAACTCCAAGGATCCGTTTTTCAAGGATCACCAGGATTGGTTTGTAAAAACGGCGGATGGGAAACCCTACGAAACCGCATGGGGCGGCACCTCCCTCGACATGACGAATCCGGACGCCCAAGCCTTTGTGAAGAGCATCGTCCAGCGTCTGGCGCACGATTGGGGATACAAGTTTTTCAAGATGGATGGATTTTGGACCGGCAGCGCGACCAAGCTAGGTTATATAAATGATGGCTACAAGGAGGATGGAATGGGCGATGCCGTATTTGCCAATCCCGACAAGACGAATATCGAGGCACTGCGCGACGGCACCCGCCTTGTCCGAAAGGCCGCCGGGCCGGATGTATTTCTGCTAGGTTGCTGCGTCTCCCAGAACATGCGCTCGTTCGGCGGCACCTTCGGCCTGCTGGATGCGATGAGGGTGGGGCCTGACACCGGCGGCAATATCGGCTCTCCTCGCGGTTCGCGGCTTTGGTTCCTCAATGGCCGCGTCTGGTGGAACGACCCCGATTGCGTCTTTGTGCGTACCGAATTTTCACTCGACCGGGCGCGTCTCAACGCCTCCTGGGCAAACATCGCCGACCAGCTTTTTTACATCAGTGACTGGCTGCCCGAAGCTCCTGCGGACCGCTTGGATATCGTGAAGCGCTGCATGCCCGCACACGGACTCCCGGTGCGGCCGGTGGATGTTTTTGAGAGCGATATCGCAAAAATCTGGTTACTCACGGACACCCGCCACGGCCTGCGCCGCGATGTGGTCGGACTTTACAACTGGAACAAAACCGCCGGGGTCATTTCCGAATCGGTTGAACGGATCGGCTTGCCCGCCGCGAGCGAGTATGTCGGCTTCGATTTCTGGGCCAACAAGTTCGTCTCTCCCTTCCGTGAAAAAATCACGGCAACACTGCCGCCGGAGTCCTGCCGGATTCTTTCTGTCCGGCCGATGCTGACGGTTCCGCAACTTGTGAGCACCTCGCGCCATGTCACTCAGGGCATCGTGGATGTGACCAAGGAAGCATGGGATGGCCAGAAGGCGGTTCTCAGCGGCGTGAGCAAGGTGGTGGGCAATGATTCCTACGAACTGCGGATCATCGTGCCGGCGGATGCGAAATCCTGGCGGGTGACGGGGGTGAAGGTGTCGCCTGCGGATGAGGCTGCCGGAGTGAAAGCCAGCTTTGCGCAGGACGGGCCGAAGATTCGCGCCACACTCACCAGTGCGACCAGCCGCGATGTCGATTGGGGCGTGCAATTCGAGCTAGGCGAAGTCACAGCGAATTCCCCGCCTTCCGTGACTCAGCTCAAGGCCGAGGCGGATTTCAAGGGCGTGACCGTTTCGTGGGCACCCGATGCTGCCGACAGCTATCGGGTAGAGCGTATTGGTGGCCCGATTTTTGAGACCCCTTCCCACTTCATCAAAGACCCGGGCGTCGAATTCGGAACAACCTACCAATATAAGGTTACCGCATTGGGATGGGGCGGAATCGCCTCGGCAAGTGCCTCGGTCGAGATCACACCCAAGGCCCCGGAAGCTCCGCCCACCACGCCCAAACCGACGGTTCGCCTGGACGACATCACGGCTCTTAGTGTCAAAAATGGTTCCGGCAAACCCACCGCGAGCAAATCGATTTTCGGAGCTGCCCTGCAGATAAACGGCAAGACCTATGAAAGCGGAATCGGGGCCCATGCTCCGGCGCTTTCAGTCTATCGCGTCCCTACTGGGGCCAGCCGTTTCGTGGCGGTCGTTGGTCTGGATGACGCAGTGAAGAATGACGCTCGCTCAAGCGTGGTATTCCAAGTCTTCGGCGATGTGAAGGAAATGGGGGAGAAGCCCGTTTTGATCGCGGAATCCCCGGGGCTGAGCAACAAGACGATCCGTTCCTGGGCGTTCAATCTGGAGCTGAATTCCCGATTCAAGGAAATTCGGCTCGTCGTCACCGATGCAGGCGACGGCCGCGCGGCCGACCAAGCGGACTGGGTGGACGCCGGCTTCATCTGTCCACCAACCAGTCCATGAAAAATTCGCCCCCTCCCCACAACGAAATCCAACCCCCAATCAAGTCATGAAGCCGACCATCCTCTCCAACCGCCAATCGGTCATGAAGACCCTATAGAGCCTCGTCTTGGCTCTGGCCACCGTG
>JAPJNB010000097.1 GCA_026461385.1 Akkermansiaceae bacterium | reverse complement strand
GTTAGGTGTTGATCAAGGGTGGGATTAGGAAAGTTTCGGCTCCCAGCCGGCACGGTACTTGCGCTTGAGCATGGCTTGTACCTCCGGCAGGCCGCGGGCTTCCATGTTTTTCATGTTCCAGTCGATCTTCTTGCCGAGGCGGACTGCGAGATTACCGACGAGGACCATCTCGGTGAGCGGTCCTGCGTGATCGACAAAGTTGGAGACCGGCTTCGGCCCGTCGCCTCGGATGGCAGTGCAGAGCTCTTGGGTTGGCCCGCCCCCGACGCGGGGATAGACCTTGGGAGTCTTCCGTGCTTTTTGCATGAGGCTCTCCGGGAAAACCTTCGGCGAGGATCCGCAGTACGCGTCATTGACAAACAATACGCCCTCGGTGCCGACAAATACCTGCCCGAAATCGCTGTTGAGCTCGAGGTCCGCTGGAATGCCGGGCGGACGAACAAATTCTTTATCGGTATTCGGGTTGTTCACCCCGTCTTGCCAAATCACCTTGACCGCCCCCCTCTTCCCTTTCGGCGGGAATTGATAAACCAGCGTCGACCGCTTGGGAGCAATCACATCATCAAATTCTGAGACCTTACTCGCCTCGACCACGAAATCCCCATTCAAATCAAGCGCCCAGAATGCCGAATTGAAGCTGTGGCACCCGATGTCGCCCAGAGCACCGCAGCCATAGTCCCAGAATCCCCGCCACTTGAATGGGTGGATACCGGAGTTGTAAGGGCGCTCAGTCGCGACCGTCCCCTGCCAAACGTCCCAATTGATCTCTGCCGGTACGGGCTGCGCCGGAAATTGCAACCCCGCGCCCTGCGGCCAGATCGGCCGGTTCGTCCAGTAATAAACCTCCGTCCCCTCGCCAATGACCCCAGATTCAATCCACTCCCGCAGAATCCGCGTGCCTTCAAGCGTCGCCCCTTGATTGCCCATCACCGTCAGAACATTCTTTTCCTTGGCATAGTTCGCCAGCGCGCGTGCCTCCCAGAGGGTGTTGCAAAGCGGCTTTTGCACCATGACCGGCTTGCCGAGACGGATCGCCTCGACCGCAATCGGAAAGTGCATGTGGTCTGGAGTGCTGACGGTGACCACGTCGATCTGATCGGCCACCGATGCGAACATCTCACGGTAATCAGAGAAATACTTGGCTTGGGGGAAGGCATCCATGGCCCGTTTCGCCCGGCCTTGGTCGATGTCGCACAAAAACGAAATATGATTGCTCGGCGCAATCTGCTGCAGGTCGCCAAAACCTTTGCCATTGCAACCGATGACGGCCACATTGAGTTGTTTCAGAGCGTCTTTCTGCCCGAGCAGAAGGTTCGGTGCTAGGGCGCCGCCCGCGAGCGCTGCGGCGGACTTCATGAAACTGCGGCGTGAGTTCATTTGCATGGTGGATGTTCGATTTTCGTTGGGGTGACTGACTTTCCTCAAGCCGAGGACAAACTCGACTCAATTCTAAATTCGTCACCGATACGGAGCCCAGCCGCAAAATTCTTCAGAAACCTTGAGAAAACCGTAAAAAATTTGGCGCTCCGACCAAAGAGCGACCCTCGGTTAGCGCTTTTTACGCAATCGCTTGCCCGTCAATCGAGTCGCAATGAGGTTCGGGCAACGCCCCTTGAGACGAAGCTGCTCGCAATTCGCCTCGATTCGGATCGATTGCCTCACCGGCTTAAATCCCAACCTGCGCGTGACGCAATCATTGAGGAGATCGAGGTGCGAGTCTTCAAATTCCACCACCCGCCCACAGTCAATGCAGACCAAATGGTTGTGCGAGGGCTTGTCTAAAAAGTTGGGATCGTAAGTCTTCTGATTGTCACCAAGATCGACCTCCCGTAGCAAATCCGCCTCCACCAAGAGACTCAAGGTCCGGTAAACCGTCGCACGAGAAGTCTCAGAATCCACTTTTCGTACCCTATCAAAAAGCTCATCGGCCGTGAAATGTTCATCACGCGAAAAGGCGACCGTCACGATGGCACTGCGCTGACTCGTCCGGCGCAAGCCTTTGCGCGAGATGAATTCATTAAGACGTTCTTGAATACCGTGATCCACAAAAAAGGTCATAAACACGGAATTCATTTACGGAAAGCCTAAATAACCTGGGCAGATCGATCGTGATTTCAAAACTCAGAAAAATACAGCCTCGAGGCTAACAAATTACCAATAAAAACCACCATTCTTGATCTCAAGATCATCAGGAATCCCTCATAACGTATAAGAAAGATCATTTTCTTACATCAACTATCATTAATAGATTGACCATGAATACAAAACTGTTGTATACCCGAAATGCTATGAAACTGCATGCACTAACATTATTGCTGACATCGGCACCTCTATTTGCAGGTGTCTCCGCCCCGACAAGCACCGCGCCGCAGTCTGACTGCGTCGCTGGATGGACTCTCGGATTTGACGCACTCGCCCTTCGCCCCTTCCAATCGGAAGGATTGTATACCGAGCGCGGTTATGATTTCGCATACCGGATCAATGCCGGCTACGATTTCAACGACTGCCTCTTCACGAAAATGTCATACTTCCACTACGACACGACGACGGTGAATAGCGATCGAATCATCGCACCCGAGACTGTTGCGACTCAATTTGATGGTGATATGCAAGCCCAAGCGCTCGACTGGGTGGTAGGCCAACACTTCAGACCATCGGAACAACTGGCGCTATCCCCCTACGTCGGACTCCGTTGGGCAAAGTTTGAGGAAAATGCAAATGATACCACCTTGTCCGTGGATGAAACACTTGGACATCAGAAGCATGAATTCAACGGCTATGGTATCGTTGTCGGATTGGATGGTAACCGATCCTTTGGCAACAACCTGTCGATGTATGGAGTCGCAAAACAAGCGATTGTATTCGGCAATACCGACTATAGCCAAACAACCAGCGTCAATGGTACACTAACGATCAATGATCAATATAGCGAAGACAGTGTCGCATCGATCACCGAAGTTGGCTTTGGACTACAATATGACTTTGTCATGGGGGCGGCTGCCGCCAATATCCGCGCTGGGGTAGAAGGCCAATATTGGGCCGGCCTCAGTGGTGGCTTTGCGAGCGGAACGTTCAGCGATAGTGAAAACGTCGGCCTCGCTGGCTTCTTGCTAGGCGCAAACTTCAAATTCTAAATCTCACCCAAACCAACCAAACCCAATTCCCCCCGGAGCCTCCCCGATCAGTCGGGGAGGCTTTTTCCGTTTGGACGCTCCAGTGGCACGCTGCACCGCAAGGTGAGGATCGACAGTGGGCCTTGGATCGGTAAACTCCGCCTGCATGACATTGACGGAGCTGGGATGGAACAAGGACTTGGAGGCGGCCTGCACGGCTTATCGTGGCAAAGGCTGGGTTCCTGCACGCCTGATCCGTGAAACGGTGATCAATTACGGCGCCTTCTTGAAGGGTGGCGATGAAATCGAGGTGATCCTCTGCGGTCGCGTCTGGCATGAGGCCGCTTGCGATGCCGATCTACCTTCGGTCGGCGACTGGGTGATGGTCGAGCTTGGCGATGAGAACCAGCCATCCGTGATCCGAGCGATCCTGCCTCGCCGCACCTGTTTTTCCCGGAAAATGCCCGGCAACAGCTCACAAGCCCAAGTCATCGGGGCGAACATCGATTACGTCGCCGTCGTCACCGATGCCGGTTCCGATTTTAACATCCGCCGGATGGAGCGCTATTTCATGCTGATCGGACGCAGCGGGGCCAAAGCCGTGGTACTCATCAACAAGGCCGATCTCTTCCCAAAAGAACAAAGCGAACAGGCCGCCGCAGAAATCGCCGCGCTCTGGGATGGCGCGAGCGTCCACGTGACCAGCGCCCTCAATGGCGACGGACTCAAGGTCCTTAAAAAATTCCTCAAAAAAGGCATCACCATGTGTGTGGTGGGATCCAGCGGCGTCGGGAAATCCACCTTGGTCAACCAACTCTACGGCGACGAGTGGCAGTGGACGAGCGAGTGCAATGAAATCACCGGAAAAGGCCGCCACACCACGACGTCTCGCGAACTCGTACCGCTGCCCGGAAGCGGGTTACTCATCGACAATCCCGGGATGCGCGAAATCCAGATGTGGACGGATGAAACGACCCTGCGCGATAGCTTCGCCGACGTGGATGCACTCTCCGCGGAATGCAAATTTTCAGACTGCAGCCATCGCACCGATGCCAAGTGCGCGATCCGTGCCGCCGTCGAAGCCGGAACCCTCGACCTTGCGAGATACGAAAATTTCCTCAACCTCGAAAACGAAATCGCCGCGCTCAAAAAGCGCACCGAAAAGCGCCAAATGGCCGTCGAGCGCTGGGCCAAACGCAACAGCGTGAAAGCACGCAACCTCGCCGATCGAATCCAGTTAGAAAAAGATGTCCGTGGCGACCTCTGAACCATTCCCGCCGATGTGGCGATGTCTCTTGTTTACGCTTTACCCATGAATTTCCATCCTAAAACTTCTCACTGCCTTCGGTGGATCAGCGTCATCTACCTCGGGTTTTCTGGATTCACGCTGAGCCACGCTGCTCCAGTCTCGCCACTGAAGTCCGCCCTCGCAGCGCAAAACAGCGCGCCCACCACAGCCGCCGATACGCCAGAAATCATTCGCGCAAGAATCACCCAGTGGATCCAAGAAGCCAACGATGCTCTCGCCAAGATCGATGCGTCGGCCGCCGAACCCATCCTACCAAGTGGTGTCAGCAGTGCTGAACTTGACGATCACCGGCGAGAATTGGAAGCCACAGTGATGAATGCCACTCAATGGCTGAAGAGCATCGATGCAACCGACGGCCTTCGCAAGGCGAGCGAAAGTGCTCGAGCAGAGCGCGAAGCTTGGACCGGCTTCAAAGAAGCTCCACCCTATTCGATCCTCATGCTCGATGCGTTACTCAACGAGCGCGACGCAACCCAGTCGAGGCTCGATGCAAACCAAGCGATCCTCCTGAATTGCGAGCAACTCGCCCAAACGATCATGGATCAGGCCAGAGCGGCTGAAGAGACGGTGACCCAGCGCGTGACCGAGTTTAAAAAGCCTGACCCCGAAAAAATCGACACCGCAAAGTGGCGGCTGGATGCAGCCCGCGCTCAATCACGCCAACTCGCCACACGCTCCGGCCTACTGGAAAGCAAAACCCGCGCTCTCAAAGACGAAATCGAAAACGCCAAAGCTGAACTCTCGCTCCTGGCCCGGAAAGTAAAGATCACCAAAGCCAAAGCCCACTTCAGCGACGAAGACTTCGCAAAGGTAGTCAAAATCGCAGACGACCGCATGCGCGTCTCCAAACATGAGGCGGATGCGATCTCCAAACGCCTGAGCGCCGCAAAAAATCCGCTCGCCAAGGCCCAAGCTGCCCTAGATGCGTTGGTAACCGCCACACCAGCCGTCGATGCAAATGCACTCGAATTGGCGAAGTTCCGGTTAGAGGTCGCCCAAGGGCGCGTGGACTCGCTCCAGTCGATGTCCGAGAGGGTCGAACGCCTCCCGCAACTGGAGAAACTCACGCTCGATGCCTATCAAAGCCGCAGAATTCTCATCAATACCACCCAACCCCAACGTCGAAGCGATGCACTCAAAGCGCTCGAACAATTCGACAATCGCATTCAAGTATCAGAAAATAGCCTCGAACAGGATATCTCTAAAAGTCATTCCGATCTCATCGGACTCGAGTCTCGTGCAGCATCCGTCAGCCCCGGAGATCCACGCTTCGAACTCCTCAGCGAAAAGCGCGCGACCCAAAGCGAGATGCTCGCCATCCTCGAGCGCATCTCGCAAACATTAGAAACTCGGCAACAACTCATCAAACGCTGGATCTCCGAGTATTCCCTCACAGACACGCCCGCAGGCATCCTCACCCACATTGGCAAGTTCACGACTGCCACGCAGGGGGTGATCCAAAAAATCTGGTCGTTCGGGTTGATGACCTTCGAAGATCATTTGGTGGTGGACGGCCAGACGCTCACCCGAACGATCCCCGTCACCTTGGGCATGTTGCTGCGTGCCCTGCTGTTCTTCGTCATCGCCTACGCGGTTTTTTCGAAAATCGCCAACCGGATTCAACAGAGCCTCATCACCCGCGGCCACGTCGCCGATGCCCAAGCGAGAACCTTGCGGAATTGGCTGATGATGGCGGTGGGAGTTCTGCTGGCGATCGGTACGCTTTCGTTTTTAAAAATCCCCCTCACGGTGTTCGCCTTTTTTGGCGGTGCGCTTGCCATCGGCTTGGGGTTCGGCACCCAGACGTTGATCAAAAATTTCATCAGCGGCATCATTGTTCTTGTCGAACGTAAAGTTCGAGTTGGCGATGTGTTAGATGTGGATGGCATCGTCGGAACCGTCACCGAGATCAACACCCGTTCATCGATCATCCACAGCGCCGAGGATGTCGAAACGATCATCCCAAACTCGTTATTTCTGGAGAACCGAGTCACCAACTGGACCCTGAGCAACTCGCGATCTCGGCGAAACCTGCGAATCTTTGTGGCCTATGGGACGGCACCGGAAAAAATGATCCAAATTTTAATGGAAACGGCAGTGCAGTATCCATCGATCTTAAAACATCCAAAACCCTTCGCAACATTCGAGGAGTTTGGCGAGCGGTCGATGATTTTTTGTCTCTACTTTTGGCTGGAGCTTGATGCTGCCAACAATGCCACGATCGTCACCAGCGATCTGCGCATCCTGCTGTCCAATCGCTTCAGCGAAGAGGGAATCCAAACCTACCCCCAGCCATTGCCAACGCCATGAGCGACGATGCCCAGTGGATGCAGTGTGCGCTTGAAGAGGCACGCAAGGGCGTGGGGCGCACGGCACCCAACCCGCCGGTTGGCGCGGTGATCATCAAAAATGGATTTCTGCTAGGAAAGGGCTGGCACCATGCCGCAGGCCGCCCCCATGCCGAACGTGAAGCATTGGCGGATGCCTTCGCCCACCACGGTCACGATGCAGTGCGGGGATCGACCGCCTATGTCACGCTGGAACCCTGCTCAACGCATGGCCGCACGCCGCCCTGCACTCAAGGGTTGATCGACGCTGGGGTTGCTCGGGTTGTTTATGCCTGCGCCGATGTGAACCCAGACCATGCTGGGCGCGCCGCCCCTTTGTTAGAGTCCGTAGGCATCGAGGTGAAATCAGGAATCGGTGCTAGCGATGCCGAAAAACTGCTGCGGCCGTTTTTCAAGGTGCGTGAATCTGGCCTTCCGTGGGTCATTTGGAAATCGGCGATGAGCTTGGATGGTCGGATCACCCGCCCGCCTGGCGAAGGCCAATGGCTCACCGGAGAATTGGCCCGCGCGGATGTGCAACAACTTCGCTCGACGGTCGATGCCATCATGACCAGTGGCGAAACCGTGCGCCGTGACCATCCTGCGCTCACCATCCGCATCCCAGAATTGTTAGAGGGCCGTAAGCAGCCATGGCGGGTGGTGGTGTCTGATCACCCCGAGTCGCTTCCCAGCGATGCACCACTTTTCACCGATGAAACTGCGGAGCGCACGTTGATCTTTCCTCGTGGCGATCTAGCAGAAATTCTTCGTAGCTTGGTGCGTGACCAAGACGTGCTAACGGTGATGGTCGAAGCGGGTGGGATTTTTTCCGCCGCGATGTTTGAGGCGAATTTGGTTGATGAGGTGGTGATCTACTATGCGCCCCTGCTCTGCGGTGGTCCATCGCCTGCCCTCGCGGGCGATGGCCTGCCTGAGTCACTCCGATTGAAGGAGATCGATTTTCACCCACTCGGCAATGACATCCGCCTGCGCGGCTTGATTGATCAAAAATAACCGGACGACCGGATGATCCCGTTAGATCGCTGATAGAGCGGAATCCAATGCGCCGACCGCATGATCGATTTCCTCCAAGCTCGTCGACAAAGGCGGCATGAGAACGATCGTGTCGAGGATCGGCCGAGTGAGTAGACCGAACGCTCTAGCAGAAAAACACACCGACTCCCCCACTCGCTCTGCCACTGGAAAATGGCTTCCATCCGGTCGGCGGAGTTCGATCCCAGCGATGAGTCCGCACTGCCGAATCTCATGGACGAGCGGATGACGAGATCGGAGCCCAGCCAATCCTGTGGCGATTCTCTCAATCTTCGCCGGCAGTTGTTCCAGTGTTTTTTCGGAGTTGAACAGACTGAGACTTGCAAGCGCGGCGGCACAACCTAACGGATTTGCCGTGTAACTATGGCCATAGTAGAACGCCCGATCTGCGCCACCGAGGAACGCATCATACACCCTCCCAGTCGTGAGCGTCGCGGCAAGCGGCAGGTATCCGCCCGTAAGCCCCTTGGCGAGGCAGAGGAAATCCGGAATGACCTGTTCAAGTTGGCAGGCAAACATCCTGCCCGTGCGGCCGAAGCCAGTCATGACCTCATCGAGGATCAAGTGCACACCATTCGCGTCACACCAGTTCCGCAGCTCGCCGAGCATTTCGGCAGGCCACGGGCGCATTTCGTTCACTCCTTGGATCAGCGGTTCGATCACGACCCCCGCGATGCTGTCGGGGCAAAGGTTCGCGAGGTCCGCCATCGATGTGACGTGCTGAACGGGAAATCCCGTTCCGCGGAAGCGCTCTGAAAACCGATCGATGCCCCCCAGAGACGCCGCGCCCAGCGTGTCGCCATGGTAGCCATTGGCGAAGGCGATGAAGCCATTGCGCTGGGGTTGTCCCGTCTGCTGGCGATATTGCACCGCCATCTTGAGCGCGCACTCGACCGCGGTGGAGCCATTGTCCGAGAAGAACACCCGCTCGAGGGTGTTAGGTGGGAAAAACCCGCAAAGCTGACGGGCGAGCTCGGTTGCAAGTGGATGAGTGAAACCGAGAAACGACGTGTGTGCGACGTTTTCCAACTGCGCGCGGATCGCCGATTGAATCACCGGGTGCGAGTGGCCGTGGATGTTCGTCCAGATCGACGAATTCCCATCCAAATAGCGATTTCCCTCGGAGTCCCACAGCCATGCGCCCTCGCCGCGGACCAGCACGAGCGGCTCATGCCCGCGGCCACACCACTCGGTCTGTCGAGTGAAGGGGTGCCAGCAGTGGGCCTGATCGGCCTCAATCCATTGACGAGTGTCGTCGCGCATGGCCGGAGGATGCGGATTGCCTGCCATTGTTCAACCCACAATCGGCCCGGATTGCCCGCTTGGGCGTGATTTGCAGCCGAAATGAGTTGAAATCATCGGCATCATCTGTTTTATTCAACCTGCAATTTCTCATGGCGTCGCTCGGCGGCTCATGGGGATTGCCCCGATGTGGGTGACCCTAGGCAGCAGTCCCCTCGTGCGGTCTCGGAGTCCAATCCACATCCCAAAAACAGTCGGCGGATATTGCAGCCCCCAGCAATATCCGCCGATATCGTTTTTGCACGGGGCATCGATACGAAAAAACCCGCCACCCACCGGAGCAGGTAACGGGTTTGATAGGATCGGATACCGATTATTTCCGCAGCGCTTCCTCGCGAGCCTTCGCCTTGGCGATGACCTCGTCGGAGACGTTTTTCGGACAAGGAGCATAGTGGCTGAACTCCATCGAGAACTGGCCACGGCCGGAAGTCATCGTGCGGAGGTCGCCGATGTAGCCGAACATGGCGCTCAGTGGAGCCTCTGCCTTGACGCGGACACCGCCTGGAGTTGGCTCCTGGCCTTGGATGATGCCACGGCGGCGGTTGAGGTCGCCGATGACGTCGCCGATTTTTTCTTCGGGGGCGAAGACGTCGAGTTTCATCATCGGCTCAAGGATTTGCGGAGCGCACTTGACCATGGTCTGGCGATACGCGGCCTTGGCGGCGATTTCGAAGGCGATGTTGCTGGAGTCCACGGCGTGGAAACCACCTTCGTTGAGCATGACCTTGAAGTCCAAGCAAGGGTAGCCGGCGAGTGGTCCTTTATTGACGCAGGTTTTGAAGCCCTTTTCGACGGCGGGGATGAATTCCTTCGGGATGCTGCCGCCGGTGACCTTCGATTCGAAGATGAAGCCGGAGCCTGGCTCGCCTGGCTCGATGGTGTAATCGATTTTTGCGAACTGACCCGAACCGCCGGATTGCTTCTTGTGGGTGTAGCTGTCGTTGATGGCCTTGGTGATCGTTTCGCGGTAGGCGACCTGCGGTGCGCCGACGGTGACCTCGACCTTGTGGGTCCGCTTGAGGATGTCGATTTTGATGTCGAGGTGAAGCTCGCCCATGCCCTTGAGAATCATCTCGTTGGTTTCATCGTCGGTCTCGACCCGGAACGATGGATCTTCCTGAATCATCTTGCCGATGGCGTTGGCGAGCTTTTCAGCGTTGGCCTTATCCTTCGCCGCGACGGCGATCGAGATCACTGGATCTGGGAACACCATTGGCTCAAGCGTGGCTGGGTTTTTCTCGTCGCAGAGCGTGTGACCCGTCTGAACGTTTTTCAAACCGACGATCGCGACGATGTCACCTGCTTGGGCGACGTCGACTTCGTTGCGGTCATCGGCGTGCATTTCGACCATGCGGCTGATGCGCTCGGTTTTGCCGGTGAAGGAATTGAGAACCGTGTCGCCCTTCTTGATGGTGCCCGAGTAAATGCGGGTGAAGGTGAGTGCACCGAACTTGTCGTCCATGATCTTGAACGCCAAACCGCGGAACGGGGCGCTTGGGTCGATGATGGCGAACTTGCCGGTTTCGTTGCCCTCGGCGTCCACTTCGGGGAGCGGCTTGACGTCGGTTGGCGAAGGCAGGTAATCGACGACGGCGTCGAGCACGAGTTGGAGACCTTTGTTTTTGAACGAAGAACCGCAGTAGGTCGGGAAGAACGCAAGATCGATGGTGCCCTTGCGGATGCACTTCTTGATCTCGTCAATCGAAGGCTCTTTCCCTTCGAGGTAGGCTTCCATGATCGCATCGTCTTGTTCGACAGCGGTCTCGATGAGTTGGGCGCGGTATTCCTTCGCCTTGTCCACCATGTCGGCAGGGATCTCTTCGATCTTGAAATTTTCGGGTTGGCCGGATTCGTCCCAGATGTGGGACTTCATCGTGAGCAGGTCGACGACGCCGACGAAGTCACTTTCGGTGCCGATTGGCAGCACCATCACCAACGGCTGTGCGCCGAGGATCTTTTTGACCTGGGCGACGACACGGTAGAAATCCGCGCCGATCCGGTCGAGCTTGTTGACGTAAATGACGCGGGAAACGCCGGAATCGTTGGCGTAGCGCCAGTTGGTTTCGGATTGGGGCTCCACGCCGCCGGAACCGCAGAACACGCCGACGCCGCCGTCGAGAACTTTGAGCGAGCGGTAAACTTCGATGGTGAAGTCAACGTGGCCGGGAGTGTCGATGACATTGAATTGGTGACCTTTCCAGAAGCAGGTCGTGGCGGCGGACTGGATGGTGATCCCGCGCTCGGCTTCTTGATCCATGAAGTCCATGGTGGATGCGCCGTCGTGCACTTCACCGATCTTGTGGATCTTGCCGGTGAGTTTGAGGATACGTTCGGTGGTGGTCGTTTTACCCGCATCGACGTGTGCGAAGATGCCGATGTTGCGGTATTTACTGAGGTCCTTCATAAGGGGTATTGGCTTCTGGTTGGCGAGCAATGGTGCAAGCCGGGGGCAGATTCGTAGTCACAGATGGAGATTTGGCAATCCTAGAGTCGGAGATTTTCCGCCATAATGACCGATTTCGGGGTTTTTGACCAATCGGAGGCTGGATTCGGTCCGAAAACGGCGAAATCAGACCATGCGCACCGCATGTTTTTTCGACAGCTTGAGGACATCGCCAACTGCGGGTGAAATGGCGGCCATCGGGTCGGTGAGCTTGACGCCGTTCAATTGGACGGAGCCGGTGATGATGAATTGCTTTTTCAGTTCGCCATTCGACTTCTCCTGGCCGAAGGCCGCCTGGAATGCATGGGCGGAGAGGCTGAGCACCGTGAGGCCCTCAGGAAGCGTAGCGATGGCAAGCTCGGGCAGCTCGGCGGCGGCGAGATCCTTTTTGGAAAAACGAGTGTCCCAATCCGCACGGGCAGCTAGCCCCGCCTCATCGCCGTGGTAGCGGCGGGTGATTTTCTCCGCCAGCGCCTTCTTGGCATCCATCGGGTGCCCCTCCACATCCCGAGCCTCACCCAGCAGAAGCAGGTAGTACCGATCCATCAACGCATCGGACACGCTCATCAATTTGCCAAACATCTCCTGCGGCGGATCGCTCACGCCGACATAATTTCCGTAGGACTTGGACATCTTTTTCACGCCGTCGAGCCCTTCGAGCAAGGGCATGACCATGACGACTTGTTGCGGCTGGCCCTCTTCTTTCTGGAGGTCTCGGCCCACGAGGATATTGAAAAGCTGGTCGGTACCGCCGATCTCGACGTCGGCGCGGATTTCCACCGAGTCCCAGCCTTGCATGATCGGGTACTGGAGTTCGTGCAGGCGGATTTCTTGCCCTGCATCCAGTCGGGTGCGGAAGTCTTCGCGCTGAAGCATCTGCTGGAGCGTGACCCGACCATTGAGCTTAAGAACCTCCTCGTAGGTCATCTTCCTGAACCAATCGCCATTGTAGACGATCTCCGTCTTCGATCGGTCCAGAATCTTGAACGCTTGGTCGGTGTAGGTGGCAGCGTTTACGAGAACCTCGTCGCGCGTGAGCGGCGGGCGGGTCGAGGATCGCCCGGTCGGATCGCCAACGGTGGCGGTGAAATCCCCAATGAGCAGCACTGCTTGATGACCGAGAAGCTGGAACTGCCGCAGCTTCTCCAACGCCACGGTGTGACCCAGGTGGATGTCGGGCGCGGTGGGGTCGACCCCGAGCTTGATGCGCAGCGGACGACCGAGGCGGAGTTTTTCTAACAGCTCTTTTTCGGAGAGTACCTTGGCGGTGCCAGCCGTGAGTTGGGCAAGTTGGTGTTCGGGAGACATTTTTAAAGGAATCGAAATGGCCGAGATTGCCGTGGCAGAGCCGATCTGCACGAAATCTCATGGGGAGAATGCCTTGCAAAACGACGCTGCCAAGTCTGGATTGAGCCTTCGATGGTGGAAATTCACCTGCCCTCATCCCCCGCCCCGATTGGCTTATTTTGCAGGATCGGAAGATCGCCTTGATTTTTCCCTTTCCAAAGTGCCCGGGATCGATTAACCCTCGCGCCCCGCCTGAAATGGTGGTCGTAGCTCAGTTGGTAGAGCCCCGGATTGTGATTCCGGTTGTCGCGGGTTCGAGTCCCGTCGATCACCCCATCTTTCCCATCGGAACCCCAGTCGGGGGTTTGGAAGGGGGAGACGGAAACAACGCCATTCATCTGATGCAGCCGCTTGAAAGCCGGATTCACTACAAATTTCGCAACTCGCTACTTCTAGCAGAGGCCTTGACCCATCCGAGCCTCGCCTACGAGTCTCAAAAGCCGCACTTCGACAATCAGCGGATGGAATTCCTTGGGGATGCCGTGCTGCAATTGATCGTGACGGAGGAACTCTTCAAAATGTTCCCCGATTTCCCCGAGGGCCGCCTGACCAAACTCCGCTCTCGCGTGGTCTCTCGCAGGGCGCTGGCACGTTTCGCCATGGCGATCCACCTCGGCGACTACGTGCTCCTCGGCAAGGGCGAGGAGGCTACTGGCGGGCGCCGCCGCCTTTCTACCTTGGCAGATGCCTTCGAGTCGCTGCTCGGCGCGGTCTATCTCGACTCCGGCCAAGATGCGGTGCGCGAACTGGTGCTACGCTTGTTCGAGTCGGAAATCGGTAACATGGCCAGCAGCCCCGAGGAACGCAACCCCAAGGGCGAACTCCAAGAGTGCTTGCAAGCGATCCACCCCCAAGCCCCCGTTTACCAAGTGATCGGCGAGACAGGCCCCGACCACCGCCGGGTGTTCCAGTCGGAAGTTTCATGGCGCGACCAAGTCCTCGCCACCGGCAAGGGCAAAAGCAAAAAGGAAGCCGAAGCCCGCGCCGCCGCCGAGGCACTCCGCATGCGCTTGTGGGAACGCTAACCAGTCCCCGCTCCGAACTCCGCTGACTTCTCGCAAGGGACCGGGCACTGATGTCGGCCGCGTGGGTAAGCAGCATGGCCTTAATGCGCTTGAATAAGAGTCAACCGACGGGGTCGAGCGAGGGTATTGCAATCCAAGATTGGTCGCGGAGCTGAATGACCCTGTCCCGAAATGCGTGCGACTGGAGACGTTTGAGGACCCAGGATAGCTTTTCGAGGATCGAAGAACGGTTTGGCTGTCGCAACGCGATCACAATGATGCCCGCGTGCTTCTCATGGATATGCGGAATCGTATGGAAAAAGTCACGATCAGTCGTCAGAAACACCGCGTCGCAGCACTGAGCCTCAGCGAAAATATCCGGATCAGGCAATCCCTCTCGGCCCGAGCCCCGCAGATCGAACACCTCATGCCCCATGCCTTCAAGCAAGCCTGCTGCGGCCTTTGGGAAATTCTCGTCCAAAAAGAATTTCATGCCACCGCCCCATAAGCCGACTCCTGGTAGTCCGAAAGGCGACTGGCAAACTCGAGAGCCGCCTCAATATCCTCCCGTGTGATGTTCGGATAGTCTTCCAACAGGATATCGATCACATCACCACCGCTGAGAGCTCCCAGAATGGTCGACACCAAAACACGAGTCCCCCGAATCACGGGTTTGCCGTGGCAGATGTTTGGATCGATCTGGATGCGAGCATGCATGGGAAAACCATACTGCCCAGAAGACGGTTGGCAAGTCACCGTTATTCCAGATCACTGTCGGCGACGGTTCAAAACCGGATTTGTCGCCTGTTCAAAACCGGACAGTCCGTTAGAGGCCGTAAGTCCCTAGAATTGGGGGCCAGAGGTCCTTTG
>JAPJNB010000096.1 GCA_026461385.1 Akkermansiaceae bacterium | reverse complement strand
GTTCTTTGCAATCGGCGGCGGAAACTGGATCGTCGACAACCGTCCCGGACTCTTCACCTCACACATTCATCAAAAAACACCCGAATCAGGCAACGTTGCAGGAGCACTAGAGGCAATCCTTATCCCGGTGGATATAGAGGAAGTCATCTCAGATCAGATCGCCGAGAATGATGCCAACAAACTCCCCACTGCATTTTTTAAGGGCGAGCCAAACAATCCGATGTTGATGGCAACGCGAACAGGGCAAAAGGCCAAGCTGAGGGTGAAGATGGCCAGCGCCGACCCGAGGGTTTATGTGGGTGCTCGGAAGCATGGGACTCAGACCGTCCTTGGTTCAGCTTCCGTGACTGCGGCAACTGTTCCGCTTGAGTTTGATGTGGCAGCCAAAAGTCACGAGATATATGAAATCGTCGCGGGATACGACGCCAACATCAACTCAAAGCTAGATGATAGTGAAGCGGTGGTCGTTTTCAAGAAAACCCCGCTGGGCACTGCCACAGACTCACAAAATCTTCTCGATAGAATCATCATCGTCGACCAGGGCCAAGCGGATACTTCTAAAACAGAGGCGATCAGCTACGGTGGCTATCCCCTCACCGCTTATTCTGGGGAGCTGATTGATGCTTTCGCTAAGGGCTCCACAACAGCTCCGAATGCGATGATGACATCACCTATCACGATCGCCTCCAGGCAGCCAAATTTATCCCATCCTTTGGGTGAAAAATGGAATGCGAGCAATCAAGATATCACTCACCGTTTTACATACGCAGACGGAAGCCCGGCTTCAAATGAAGCGGAGACATCCAATGCGTTAGCCGAAATCGTCAAGAATATCATAGCCGAAAATAAAGCTAACATGCTTGCCTACACAGGGCCAGAAGAATGGCCACTCAGTCCTTATTATAACTTCAACGAAACGAAAGACTTGGTGAAAACCGAATCTCTCTGGGACAACGTGTTGGGGCCTGCTTTCGGGAAAATTGACTTCATCGGTAGGCTTCGTGTGAGCTATAAGAAAATAAATACCACAATCCAAGTGGGAGGAGTTGAAGTCATTGGGAGCTTTGATGACATTTATGATTGGGCCTATGGTGGTCCAAAGTTCTCCTTCCTCGGGTTCACATTTGATCCTCGCGAGCCAGCTATGGTTCAAGCGGGACATGCCACACTTTCGAAGGCTCCCCATCCAAATGCTGGGAAGGTCTTCTTCACCCGAGTTGAGTATAATACCGGATTCGTAAACACATGGAACGGAAACTATTAAACATGTCGTGGTGGCTCGGCCCTTTACTTATGACCTTCCTGTGCTCGCAATTTGCCCATGCCGGTGATGTATCGATTGAGCGGATTAAGAACCTCGTTGCTGACGCTTTCCGCTATCCGGCGGAGAAACTGAAGGTCGTGCGCAAAGATGCGCCGAATGGGCGGCTTTCCTTTGGAATAGAGTCCACCGATCAAACGTTTTTCCAGGTCACAATTGACGTGGCTGAGCGTGGAAATTTGCTTAGGCCACAGTTTGAAGCACAGTTAACCGCGATAATGGAAAAAACTTCAAAGTCAGCCGAGAGCAAAAGTGGAGTTCGGAAAGTCTTACTGAAAGATGGCGGGTATGCTTATATTGGTCTTGGTGCAGGTGGCCCAGGAGGCAGTCAAAGCTCCGCCATCTTCGTATTGCCAAAGTTTGACCGCGAGGTTGCAGTAGGCGTGGCAGCTTCACGGGAAGAGCCAATTAACCTTCAAGATGCCCCCGAGGATTATCAGCGATTAATGTCTGACGGAAGTCCTGACATACATAGCAGAATCACTCAACTTGCGGAACAAGTTGCAACTATCACCGACGCACCAACAGACTCGCAGCAATCTGGGAACGCTCAATCAAGCGTTCCCAACATCAAGCAGACTCAAGCATCAGGAGAAACGCAGAAACCCGAGGTAACGCCTATGGTGCCATCACCAAGCTCCGTTCCGCCCTCAGCAGCTCCGTGGAGTATCATCATTGTCTTGATCGTGACGGCAACTGGCCTGCTGTGGTTGTTACTCAAGCGGCGAACGAAGTGATGCGGTCTACAATCAGGAACAATTCAATTTCCCATACAAATAGAGAGCATTCTCGTCATGCAGAGGGTTTGCGAGAAAAGGGTGGGGATTAGGTAATGAACAAGAGCAACACACACGCCATCCCTGATGCCACCCGCGACCGTGACGGTGATGGACTGCCCGACTGGTGGGAAGCCCAAATCAATTCATTCCGGTGGTCCTACCAAACCAACGCTACGAATTTCAACCCAAATTCGACTGGGAGCGTGACGACAGAATAGCAGACACCGATTCCGATGGACATCCTGTGGGGAGTTCTCTCTGGCGCATTGGACCGCCCCGACCGCGAAGGGAATCCCGCTTGCTCCCCCACCCGGCCCACTCTACAGTTTTCGCATCAATGTTGGATCAGATTGTAAAAACCTCGTGCCTGACCATAGGTCGATTGGCTGGCCTCGTCTTCCTGTTCGCGGCTGGATCGGTTCTGGCCCAAACGTCCGCACCCACCCCACCCGCGCAGTTCGACCCCTCGGACGTCTATTTCCAAGGCTACCTCGCGATTCGCGCAGCGGAAAAACTCGAGGCGAGCGAGGACTACGCAGGTGCTGCGGCGAAACTTCAGAGCGCCCGCAAGATGCTCGACACCATCAAGCGCTACTACCCCGACTGGAAACCAGAGATGGTCGCCGGCCGCAGCTCGCAAAATGCTGAAGCAATCGAAAAAATCCGCACCAAGGCCGATGAACAGCGCCGTAAAAGCCTCAGCGTCGTGGCCGAACTCGAGGGTGGCACCAAACGCTCCGGAACCCTAACGGATCCCGCAGACACCTCGCCCTCCCCAACTCCTGGGATCCTCGAAGTCGATCCCATCGCCAGCCGAAAACTCTCAGAAGCAGAAGCTGAGGTGAATCGACTCCGCGCCCTCCAATCTTCCAGCGAGGACCCGTCCCGCGATGCCTCCCGTGTGCGCGACCTCACCCGTCAGCGCGATGCCATTCAAGCACAACTCCGTGCCGCAGAGGCAAACGTTCAGTCCCTCCGCGCACGACTGGCCACCCGCCCGATGGAGCAAGAAATGAAGTCCCTTTCCCAACGGATTTCCGGGCTCGAACAAGAGCGCGAGGCGATGAATCTCGCCCTGACCCAGAGCCGCAGCGCTCACACCGAAACACTCGCCCACAACGCCATCCTCGAGGCCGACCTCAAGGTGATGCAGCAGAAATACAATAACCTCGACCGCGACCTGAAAGCCGAGCGAAACGTCGCCAACTCCGTGGTCGCCGGCCAACGAACCCAACTCCAAGCCCTCGAAAAGGAACTCACGAAAAAGTCAGAAGAACTCGGCAAGGCCAACGAGAAAATCAGCGGTCTAATGAACGAACTGCAAGAGAGCCACGATGCCTTCGCCCAACTCCGCACGGAACGCGATTCACTCCTTATCGAAAGGGACCAATTGAGCGCGATGCTCAAGCTCAACCAAGACGGCCGAATCCAAGACCTCGTTCAGCAAAATATCGGCCTCGCCAAGAGCCTCCGCGAAGCAAACGAGAAGGTTGAACGCCTCAACCTCGACAACAACGCCACCAAGGACGACATCACCAGCGCGATGAGGGACCTCGCCATCGCCAAGGCCAGAATCAACAAGCTCCAACACGAGAAGCGCGAGCAAGACACCCGCATCGAGGAAATGGAGTCTCGCCTCAAGGGCGAAGAGGCCGCACTCGTCGGTGGTAAAGCTTCAGCAGATCCCGCCGAGGTCGCCATGCTGCGCGACATCATCCAACGCCAACTCCGCGTGCAAGATCGACGCCGCCAAGCGCGAGATTTACTCGTCGAAGCCGTCAAGGACATGGGCACCAAGGATGAGCGGGTCGGTGAGGCGATGCAGCTTTTCGAGGGTGAAGAGGTCCAATTGACCCCCGACGAGCAGCACCTGCTTGCCGATAAAAATGTGGACGGTGAGTTCGTTTCCCCCTTTGCGAAAGACCGAGCCACCGTCAACCGCAACACCGACGAGCTGAATCATGACATCGCGGTGTTTGAACGCACCGCCGAGAAATCGTTTGCCGCAGGGCGTCTGCTTCCCACCCGTGAACTCTTCCAAATGATCGTGGAACAGCATCCAGGCCACATTCCCTCGATCTGCAAACTCGGCGTCGTCCAGCTCCGTCTCAAGGATCCCGCCGCGGCCGCCGACCTCTTCCGCCGCGCTGTCGAACTCGATGCCGAAAACCCCTACGCCCACCGCATGCTTGGCTTCGCTCAAATGAGTCAAGGACGCCTAACCGATGCAGCGCAAAATATCCGAAAATCCGTCCAACTAGCACCGGAGGACGCCAAAAACCAATCCTTGCTGGGCATCATCGAAAATCGCCTCGGTCACACCCGTGAGGCTGAGTCGTCCTACAAGGCCGCCATTTTTGCAGATCCCACCCCGAGCGAGCCTTACTACAATCTTGCCCTGCTTTACTCGCAAGACAAACGCCTCGATTTGGCACGGGACTTCTACCACCAAGCACTTGAGCACGGTGCAATCCCCGACCCCAAGCTCGAACAACGCCTCGCCGCCCAATGAAACGCAACCGCCTCAGCGCACTCGTGTCCTGCTTGATGTTAGGCTCCTGCGCCAAGGATGCACCATCCAAGGAATCCACCGCCTCACCCACCCCGGTAGCCCACCGGACGCTCAGCGAACGGCTAAGCGAAAGCAACGGCTACAAGCAAGATGCAACCGGCAATTGGAAACCGCAAAACGACCGTCGTAGCTCGTTCGAAACCAAGGATAAATCTCAGTTCGCTTCGAAGTCTTATCAAAAGTCAGCATACAAAACAGGCGATTACGCCAAAACCTCGTGGGGGGGTAGCAAGTCATACGACCGCAAATCCTACACGGGAAACACCGATGGCTCACGCTTCAAGGAAACCTCGAAATTCCAGCACCAAGACGCGCAGGAAACCACCACCGAGGCCGACCTCTCCAAACCTTTCCAGACCTCAGAATACGCAACCCAAGCCGCAGATGAAATGGGGAAAAACTCGGTCAAAACGTCTTCTAACAGCATCGCCGACAAACGCCGCAAGGTATTTATCCAGCCACGCGTTATCGACTGGAACGAACAACGCCGACTCAGCCTTGAGCAGTCGAAGAGCCTTCTGGGCCGCTGACCACGACCTCCTCGCCAACTTGCACGAGTGAGTCTAGCAGAAGTTTCTTGAGGGTTTCCCAGCGCCATGGCCGACCTTCTAGAAAAAACGTCTGCGACACGGACAAGCGGATTTGCGCATAGCGATCCGCAGGAAATGCATTGCTCAGTAGAGCTGCTAGAGGCGCAGGCACCACCCCGCTGACCTGCCGAACATCAAGATCCGCCGCGACCAAACGCGCACGCCACGCAAGCGCAAATTTCTCGGCCAGCTCCCCACCCATCGGCGTTTCTAACAGAATAAGCCCATCGGTCGTGGGATCGGCATGAATCATCACATGCAGCAAGGCGGGGTATCGCCGCAGGTCTTCAGCGATCCGCTGGTTCAATGCCGCTCGATAAGGCCGCTCATGACGATCCGCCACCTTCACCCGAGTCGCATCGGGCAGTTTCATCGCAAACCGACTCCACCGGGCATCGCCCTCCACGCCCAGATCGATCAATAACCGCGTGACATCGCCATGAACCAATGGAGTCCGAAACCGCATCGCAAAGCCTTGCGCCAAATTCAATGACCCAGGCTCCCAGCCCTCCGTCGAGTTCACCACTTCCTCAGACCCACGGAAAATTTCGCGGTATGCCTCCGGTACGGCACAGGTCGCATAGTCACAGCTGAAAAGAAAAGCAGTCATCGGATTGGGGAAATTGATCGGACGGGATTGTTCGCACGATTTTCACTGAGCGCAATCCCGCATCGCAAAAGAAAACCGAGCCTTGCGTGATACCCTGCAGGGGATCGCTCGATCAGCGGGTTTGACGATTTTGTCTGGAAATCACCTGGGTCGCTGCCACCCCGCAACCGACAATGATCAACGCCAGCATCAGCCCGCAATAGCGTTGGGTGCTTACCTCATTGGCTCGCTCTTTCTGTTCGTCCATCGACTTTTCCGCGACCTGACCGATGAATGGAATCGGCTTTCTCAAGGCGTGAAAAACCATCCTTCGCTCCTTGTCCCGATAGTCATTGCGGAACGTTTCAGCCTCACGAACTAACAGATCGATCCGCTCATTCACGAAAAACTCCGACGCTGGCTTCGCCTTTGGCTCATGCTCCGGCCAAACTTTGATCGTCTCAACCTCGATCCGAGTCCCTGACATCGCAATCCGCCGGATCCGCGAAATCAATTCCTCCGCCTCACCCGCCGAAGATGCACCGGCAGCCAACAAGCGCCGAAGCCCCTCCTTCACCAAGTCGAACCGTTCGGCTTCCTCCGCACCCACCGAGTCTTCGTGCAATCTCACCCGATCGACGTTGCGCTGAAGCCTCAAGCGCTCGAGCTCGAATGGGTTGCGCGTCGCCTGCGCAATGATCATCGCCTCGTAGGCATAGCGCAGTGGCATGACCGCCGCTGGAACGGGAATCCCACCTCGGTCGCGCACGCCACTCGCATTCACAAACAAGCCGTGGTTCATCTCCTTGTAAGGCACCAACGCCCCCGCCAACAACATTTGTGGCACAAGCAACAACGGCACAGCGGTTAGAGCCGCCCGCTCACTGCTCACCACCGATGAAACGACGAGCGCCATCGCGGTGCCCGTCCATGCGGTTAGAGTCATCCAGAGCCACAAGGGCCACAGCGTCCCACGGATCTCTAAGAAATAATTCCCGACGATGAGATAGACAAGACACTGGACCGCTGCGACCAAGCCCAAGGCCGACATTTTGGCAATGATGTAGGAACTTGCGCCCGGCTGACAATTTCTCTCCCTTCGCAAGATCGGACGATCCCGCAGGACTTCGGTCGCCGAGTTGGTTAGACCTAAAAACATCGCCACCGTCGCACTCAGGAACAAGTACGCGGGAATGTGAAGCGCCGTGGAAAACTGATAGGGCCCTTCCGCCGAGGACCGCAGGGTGAGCGCGATGAGTGCCGCGAGCAACGGAGCCTCCAGACATGAACTGTAAAACGTCCCACGGTTCCTCAGCTTGGACACAAATGAGCGCAGGAAATGCGTGCCAAACACGGCGACCACTGCCCGCAAGCGCCGGGTGGGTTTCGGCGGAACTGGCAAATGACTGCTGACCCCTTGTTCATCTTCGATCGCTTTCGGCCCACTCACGGTCTGCAGCGACTGCATGAGATCGACACTCTCGAAGCGCTCTTGCCAAAACGATGGCGGAAATCGCCGCGCGGCTCCGGTGTTAGAACCACCGCCGATTGCACTCAACGGTGTCTCTAACACATCAAAAACGAAATCGGCACCCAACGGTGATTTAGCCATGACCGCCGGATGCGAAATCGACAACTCTTCGCAGGCGTCGCGGAAATATCCAACCATCCCCGCAGGTGTGCCAAAGTACGCCAGCCGCCCGCCACTATCGAGCAAGAGCACCTTATCAAACAATCGCAACACCGGGGCACCAGGGCGATGCAGCGTCGCAATCACGATTTTCTCGCGCGCCAACGACCGCAAGGTTTCCGCGACGTGCTCGGAATCCTTCGACGACAACCCCGAGATCGGCTCGTCAAACAAGAAAACCTCCGCACGACTTCCCAGATCCACCCCCAGATTGAGTCGGCTACGTTCCCCCCCCGAGAGTGTCTTTTCCCCAGGCGCTCCCACCCGCCGCCGCGCGATCGATTGCAATCCAAGCTCCGCCAACATGCTATCCACCCGCCGCTCGTGCTCTGCCAATGACAGCGCCGGCCGCCGAATCGTGACCGCATGACGCAAATGCTCGCGAACCGTGAGCTGAGGATTCAACGCTTCTTCCTGCGGCATGTGCGCGATGAACGGCACGAGCTGCTCACGACGATCGTAAAGATGAATGCCGTTCAACCTCACCTTGCCGCGCGTCGGTTCGCGCTGACCTGATAGAACCGTGAGCAAGGTGCTCTTACCACTGCCACTCGGACCAATGATGCAAAGCATCTCGCCGCGTTTCACCTCGAAACTCACATGGTCCAAGGCCCGCGCATCCGGACCAAAGTCGTGAATCAAATCTTGCACGTGAAGCGACTCGATCAAAGTCCGCTCTTCATCCAGAAACCCCTCGCCAAATCGGCAGCGCACCGACTGACTGCCCGACAAGCGAATCAGCGAGCCATCATGCAAGGTCGCCGATTGCCGGACCACCACCCCATCCACGAGAATGGTCCCGTGGCTTTCCCGAATCTCCAATTCGCCCTCCGCCCGCTCGGCGTCGTAGCGAATGAACAACACCGCCTTGGGCGCCAGCTTAGGACCTAACAACAAATCCCCCGCCGACAACGCGGATGCATCATTGGAAACGAGGTATTCTTGGCGATCGCCCGCCAAACGGAAGCGCCTGCCCGACTGCGTTGCCTTGCGGCGAAGTTCGTTGATGGAAAGACTGAAGCCGGAGACGTCGCCAAGCCGCTCATGGTTGCGACAAATCACCGAGTCCCCTTTTTTCAACGGTCCACGACTGCCGGCATGCAGCTCGGTGTCGCGCAGCGCATCCACCACTGCATGGAGCCCGAAGCTCACGCGCAATCCACTCAAGCGCCCGCGTGTCCTTTCCGCGACGATCCCATTCGAACCCGACTCAAGATAAATCGCCGGTCGGTTTCCGGTGCGTTTCACATCGAGGAAGAACATCAAATCCTCGTGGCTCAAGGTCCATCCCGGCACCACCAAGGGCTGGCGCTCACGCATCCGCAAAAACGATCCGGTCTCGACCGATCTGCCACGAATCCAAAGCGCCGAGTTCCCAGTGTTTCGCACCAAGATCAAATCCCCCGCCCGGTAAACCCGAAATTCGTAATCACTCGCCGCCGGAGGCAGGATGACATCGGCATCATCCTTGCCAAAAACCAACCGCTCAAACGGCAATTCTTCAGTGCCCGCAAGATCCTCGGAATCCCCCCGCATCTCCCGCAAAATCGCCGAACCATAATCCGGACGTCCCAAACGACGCATGAAGACCTCGAAGCTGGTCCGGTTGCGCTCCGAGCGACCCGCCGCATCCACCAAGGTGAATAACTGCAAGCCAAGCGCCAATTTCCCGACATCGTCAAAACTATCCTTCAGTTCAACGGCCAAGGCCTGCAATGGATGCGGATTTCGCACCGCCCGTTCCATCCGCCTCGCCAACCAACCATGATCAACCTCCGGGAACGCACTCCGCAACATGTCGAGAATGAGATCCGCCTCCAACGAGCTCAGATTGTCATCCGCCGTGGCAAACGCCGCAAACGCATCGACCAACACGCCGACGTGCGCATCCGTCCCAGGCCGCAAGGCACGCAGGCGCCCCACCCCGGGAATAGCGCGCAACCAGCCCAACATCCGCAACCGCCGTTGGGGCCATTGGGATGGGTCTCTGGGTGTCGGAACAGGGTCCACTCACGCTGTCTTCGCATATCCCAGCTCCACCCGCAAGACTCTCGCAAAAAAGGGGTTTGCTTTTTACCCTCTTGGGTTATCGTCCGGTGCTCCTAGGCCTGCCAGCACGGCGATATTTCACCGCCTGCCGATCAATCGACTGGGACTTTTTTTCGAACCATGTCCGACTTACCGAACGCAACACCACCCTCGAATTCCCCGAAACGCAGTCCGGGCGATGCCAATGGCTTTAACTGGAAGCTGCTTTCCTTGCTGGGAGTCGCTTCGCTGATTCTTGGGCTGGCATTCTTTAGCCAAATCACCAACAAAGCCGTCAAGTCGCTCACCTACTCGCAGTTCCGCCTCTTCTGGGATCAAGGCCGCGTGGTCATCAATGAGCCGAAACTCCCGCTCAAGGTGATCACCACAGACACATCCTACGATGCCACCATCACCGGCTGGTACACCCCAGAGCTACCCATTCCTAACACCTCTGCCCCGAAAAAGGATTTCCGAGTCCGAGTGAATTTCGCCCTCCAACGCGACGAAATCAACGATCTACTTGGCAGCCAAATCCGTGTCCAGCAAGCGGATGGATCGTCCCCATTGCCTCTCGAAGGTGACTCGGAGACGTTGTTGCTCGCCGACCTCCGCAAGCTCGTGGCCCTGAAAATGGTCGACCTCGAGGACCCCACGAACCCACTCCGCGTGCTGACCACCGCAGGCTCGGACGATGCGATGATCGTCGGCTCCCGCTTCACCGCCACCGCTCCAACTCCGATCCTCGACGCCCAAGGCAAGCCCGCCACCGCCATGGCCTTCAGCGTGCCCGTCTCCGCCGCGATCCAAAGCGAAGACCTCAGCAAGCTGCTCAAGGACAAGGCGACCTACGAGCGCAGCAAGGATTACCTCAGCAACGCGCTCTTCACGTTCCTGCCCTTCCTCCTCGTGATCGGGATCCTCTTCTTCCTGTTCCGCCAACAAATGAAATCCGCCGGTCGTGGCGCGATGTCCTTCGGAAAAAGTAAGGCCCGCCTCCTCACCATGGATCGCAACAAGGTGACCTTCAAGGATGTCGCCGGCATCCAAGAGGCGAAAGAGGAACTGTTCGAAATTGTCGATTTCCTCAAGGACCCCCGCAAGTTCCAGAAACTCGGCGGCTCAATCCCGAAGGGCGTGTTGATGGTCGGCTCACCCGGTACCGGCAAGACCCTGCTCGCTCGCGCGATCGCCGGCGAAGCGGATGTGCCGTTTTTCTCGATCTCGGGCTCGGACTTCGTCGAAATGTTCGTTGGCGTCGGCGCTTCTCGCGTTCGCGACATGTTCGAACAAGGCCGCAAACACGCGCCTTGCCTCATTTTCATCGATGAAATCGACGCCGTCGGACGCCACCGCGGTCACGGCATGGGCGGCGGTCACGACGAGCGCGAACAAACACTCAACCAACTCCTCGTGGAAATGGACGGATTCGACACGCAAGAAGGCGTGATCATCATCGCCGCGACCAACCGCCCCGATGTGCTCGACCCCGCGCTACTCCGCCCAGGCCGCTTCGACCGCCAAGTGACAATTTCCCTCCCCGACGTCAATGGACGCGAGGAAATCCTCCGCGTTCATGTGAAAAAAATCAAACTGGCCGCCGGCGTGGACCTCTCGAAGATCGCCCGTGGAACCCCAGGGTTTTCCGGCGCCGAACTCGCCAACCTGATCAACGAGTCCGCTCTGCTCGCCGCACGTCGGGGACTCACTGCCGTCACGCTCGACGAGATGGAAGAGGCTCGTGACAAAGTCCGCTGGGGTCGTGAACGCCGCAGCCTCGCCATGTCGGAGGAGGAAAAAACAGGCACCGCTTGGCACGAAGCTGGCCATGCCTACATCAACATGGTCATCCCCCACACCAACCCTCTTCACAAAGTCACCATCATCCCTCGCGGCCCCTACCTCGGCGCGACGATGTACTTGCCCGACGGAGATAAATATTCGACCCAGAAAAAGGAGGCTCTCGCCAATCTCATCGTCACCATGGGCGGCCGCATCGCGGAGGGCTTCCACAGCGACGATGTCTCGAACGGTGCCTCCGGCGACATTCGCCAAGCAACTTCTCTCGCCCGCCACATGGTCTGCGAATGGGGCATGAGTGACAAACTCGGCATGGTGGAATACGGCGAGGGTGACGGCCCTGTCTTCCTCGGACGTGGCGACATGGGCGGCCGACGCGCCAATTACAGCGGCCACACCGCCCAAGCCATCGACGAGGAAATCAAGCGCTTCATCGACGAAGCCTACGCCACCGCCACCCAGATCCTCACCGAAAACCGCGACAAGGTCGAGCTCATCGCCAAGGCGCTGCTCGAGTACGAAACACTCGATGCAAGCCATCTCCGCGACCTGATCGAAACCGGCGAAATGCGTGACCCACCGTCCGCGCCCAAGCCCCCCTCAGTGCCAGACGAGCTCAAGAAAAAGCCCGTCGCCAAAACCGTGGAAGAAGACCGCCCAGAAGGCCCCGGCCCGATCCCAGGTGCCATCGGTGCACCTGCCTAAGCGATGATTTTCGCATCCGGCGAGATGATTCTCAACCTGCTTCATCTGCGACTCGTTGATGATCACTCCTCGCAGGGCGGTGGAAGTGGGTCATGGATGAGGTCGTAGCGGAGGGTGCTACCTTCCTCGACAGCCTTTGGATGCCAGGTCTCAATTAGAAGCTTTCACAGATAAAAACTTTTGCGGCCCGTGGAAACTCTTCGGCAACGCCACCAAGCCCGATCCTCGCCGCCGGGGATGTGACCCGCGGAGGAGATTTTCGAGGTTGATCGGGAGGTTGAAGGTCCTACTTTTAGTCCCAAAGATATTTCTCATCCCACGTCTCGCCATGCTTTTTCAGCAGCGCACGGAGTTCGTCTTGGAAAGTGAGTTTTTTGTGATGCTCTTCTTGGCTTTCGATGTAGGTCGTGACCGTGTCGAGGTTGGAGACGCTTACAGAAAAACAACCGTAACCACCCTGCCAGGAAAATTCGGAAACCGATGCTTGGGCTTTCAGCCAGAGGCTCGATGCTCGTTTCAATTCCTTGATCCAGTCTGCCTGCGTGACCGTCCTGCTCAACCGGGCGAGGACGTGGACGTGATCTTCGACTCCGCCCACACGCAACGGTGCGCATTCGAGTCGTTTGGAAATCTCCCCGATGTATCCGTGCAGCGCGAGGCGCAAGTCGCGATTCGATAGAAACGGACGCCGATCTTTGGTGGAAAAGACCGCGTGCAGATAAACGGCGGATAGCGATTGTGGCATGATGTTAGTTTATCAACAGGTTAAGCGCCATGGTTCCTATCCCAAAGAGATTCCGTCCTCCAGCCCAGAATTGCCGAATGTAATTTACGCCAACGGCGTTCCGCCCTCCAGCCCAGGGTTGGCCGAATGAAATGAGGCCTACCCTGGGATCGGG
>JAPJNB010000095.1 GCA_026461385.1 Akkermansiaceae bacterium | reverse complement strand
GTTCTTTGCAATCGGCGGCGGAAACTGGATCGTCGACAACCGTCCCGGACTCTTCACCTCACACATTCATCAAAAAACACCCGAATCAGGCAACGTTGCTGGAGCACTAGAGGCAATTCTCCTCCCGGTGGAGGTTGTTGAGGTTTCACCCAAAACGAAGGACGAGGATGACAAAGAAATTGCTGGTTCAGAGAAACCATCGACCGGTACGCCACTCACGCCATTCGTCGAGCTGAATCCCGTCGCCGACAGAATCGCCCATCGTGAATTGAAGGTCAAAATCGGTGAAGCCCTGAAGGGAAAAACCGTCACCTGGACGTTAGAGCCAGTGCCGGGGGCGACGCCAGCCACTATACGCGGCGCGTGGACGAACAGCACAACGCACCCGGATAGATTTGAAGCATCTGCAGCCTACGGGGCGAACGCTTTTTCCCGCCTATCCCAAGCGTCCGGGAGGACAACCGTGGCAAACGATGGATTTACTGCCATCAGAGTTAATGTCCCGCCGGTTGCCTATAACAAAGTCCGCATTCGCATTGAAATTGAAGGTGTCGCGACTTCGATCAATCTTATCGATATGGAAGTCCCTGCAATCGTCGTGATTGATCCTGGACATGGCGGCGACCCATCTGGCCCAAAAGTTGGGGGATCTGATCCAGAACATGCCTTATGCCCGAAACCTCCTGCTGGCTCTGGCTCGAGTGAGCGAGTCATGACGCTGGAGTTTGGTTCGCTGCTGCGCGATCGTTTGCTCACGCTCCGCACACGAGATCATCTTAATTTACGTTTTTATATGACGAGAACTGCCGATGTTAACTCTTCTCTTGCGGCACGAGCCAACATCGCACGGGATAGAGGGGCCGACGTTCTTATTAGCTTTCATTTTAACGATAACATGCCGAATACAGGACCCCGTGGAACGGAAACCTATTACGACAGCACCGGGAACTTCAACCAAGCGGAAGATGAAGGCCTGGCTGGACGCGTCAATGCCGCAGTATTTGGAGCAATATCGGCTTCCGATGCCGCTGCAAGAAATCGCGGAGTGAAAGGACAGGGCCTTGATGTCCTCAGCGATCCGTCATTAGGAAATAACGAAAACTATCATCCCATACGCGCTGTGCTGCTTGAGACGGAGTTCATCGACGTTCTGGCAGTGGATCAACTTTTGAACACCAACGGCAACCATCAGCAAGTGCGACAAGCCATTATCGATGCCTTGGGAGATGCGCTTCAGGACGACTTACTCCACAACCCGCAATGAACAAACACGCACGCTTCTTGATTGCTGCTTTGGCGATACTCGCCTTGATAAGTGGAGCAGTATTTTGGATGAATCAACGACCTTTGCGGCCGGTTGCAGCAACTTCTTTTCTACCGCCTGATCCGTCCGGAAAACCTGAACCCAAAACCAATGCAGCGTCGCCATTGCCGCCAGTCAGGTGTGCTCCCGCGCCTGAGTCGACATCTCTAGTGCAAGCGGATTCGATACTAGCAGTAACTCGCATTGCGCAATCTCCGCCAATAGCTGAATCCCAATCGAAAGTAAAACTTCAAGGCAATGGTGAAACTGCTGTTCTTTCCGACTCTGACGGCAAGCTTCTATTGCAGGCAACACCGAATAATCCAATTTACTCTATGAAGCCGAGCCCTTCCGGGCGGCAAGCTATCGTGAGTCGCGGAAATGGTATCAATGAGTTATATAATCTCCAGCCATTTGGATTGATCCGTCAGTTGCCGTTGGTTCCTGATATTCCAAGAGCTTCAGCTTTCGGGCCGTGGGATTGGATTGATGAATCCACGCTCATCGCCGTCGTTGATGTTGCGCGACCGCCCTCTGAACTCACGCACTTAACCGGTGCCGAAAGGGAATCTGCTGCGAATTGGCGAGAACAAACCCTACTTTATTCCTTCAAGCTAGCTGACGGAAAACTCGCAAGGATCAATACGGCGAAAGCTGGATTGCCACCTTCATTCACAGTGATCGAGATGCATTCGGGAGGTCTTGTGAAAGTCGAGTGGGACGAAAAAGGGGTGGCCCAAACTTTTTGGGTTGCGACGAGTGGCAAATAAGATTCATTTTCCCACACAAATAAAGAGCATGGAATTCACAGGCTTCACCCACGGGAATGGCACCTACGACGCGTCTACTGACCTCGCGGAGTAGTTCGAGCGGTGATCGGTGCCACGATCACCCCGTATCGTGCGGGCGGTTTGGCGGATCCCGGCTTGCCGCTGAATCGCCCGAGCTTCCTGCCCAGTCCATACGAACCATCCCTTTTGCCAATCCAGTCGGAGCAATGGCATCAAGTCGTCCTCAAGGTCGGCCCAGAAGTTGGCGCGACCTCTGACGGCATGGAATTGAGGCTCGGCAGCGGCGATAAGGGCGATGGCGCACCACAACTAGGCATCAGCATTCAAGTCTCGGGCGCAGGCGGCTTGGCACCTCTCGCGATTCCTGCGGATGGCAAGATTCAACTGGCAACCGGATCGGATCTTTATCAACGTCTGATATCACCCAAGGGTCTCACCATCTTCATCAAGCGCGACCCGAGCGTTGATCAACTCCACCATATGAGCCTCAACCTCATGCCCAAGGCTAATTCCAGATCCACCGGCCCGCCCATCCCATGCGCCGCGCTGGACCTCCTCCCGGTGGAGGTAAGGGATGGCGACCGCACTTTGACTTCACTTTCGCGCGATGAAGACCCTTGGACAAACGCAAACATTCAGAAGCAAGTGGCTGACGAATCTATCGCGTGGATTACTGGTAATACCGGGGCTGAAGACGCTCCAGAAATGCCAAAGTTAAAAGCTCGAATTGTGGGTGGGCCTGCATCCATGAATGTTCGTTGGCGTTTTGAATGTGAATACAGACGAGGCAATGGGTATCGCCAAGCATACGTTTCTGATTTTACCCGGCCAGAAGACAAGATCGGTATTCCAAAAAGAGATGGCAGCGATTACACCGAAGAGTTGCCAGTCTCCCAAGAATGGAAGATCTATGAGCATCCGAAATGGATTCAAGAGCTATATGAAAACGGCTTCTTTGGTGGACTGGGGAAAGTGTTTCTAAAGCTCAAGGACCAGCCCGAAATCGAGGTCTGTCGATTCCGTATCGGTGGGAGGAATCCGGATGAGGCCGTAGCAAAATCCTACATCAACAGTAAAGCCGGTTCAACTTATTGGTATGCTTACGCCGTCGCGAAGCACGAAACCTTTGGCCGAGTGCCAGGCAGATTTTATAACCAGTTTTATACCGACCACCAACCAGCGGGTGGACGCATTGGTGATACTGCCAATGACATGGGATGGGCCGCGTGGGCGAAAGCATGGCCGCTATACAATTTGGATCGCAGTTACAGTTCGGCTAATGGCTACCGTCAGAATGGCCCAGGTGGTTACGGCATGTTCCAACTTACTCTCGGCCCGAAGACTCCTGGCGGCGATCAAAGTAGTGAGGGCTTCATCACGCGTGCCCAAATATGGAACTGGCAGGCGAACTGTGATCGCGCGATCACAGAACTACAGGGGAAAATGAACAACGCTATAAGTCTGGAAAATGGCCTAGAGGGTGGAAATCCAACTTGGCCTCAGGTCGACGCCGCGACCTATGGCCGACTTGGAGGGCGAGACGCTAGTGTCCTCACATACTATAATGGAATGTATGGCGGAGAACTAGAGCGGGTCAAAGTCACCAATGGTCGTTCACTGTCTTGCTGGAAACCAGTTCAGTCAGGAACGGGTGCAAACACCACCCGCACATGGCGCTTTCTCCAAAACACCAACGACTACGTTCAACATGTCAACTCTCACATCGAATAATATGAAAGCCTCCACCCTAATTGTGATTTTATTTTCATCATCGCTTTGTTTCTCAGCACAAATCGTTGATGTCGTGGCATTCTACCGCTCATCGAGCCAATATCCGGCACCGGCAGTTTTGCTAAAGTGGCAAGCGGATATAAATGGCGATGGAAAAAGTGAGACATTATTGACCCGCAAGGTGGATCATGATGAAGATGTAGCCGCAAGACAACTTCCTTCATGGGAAACTTTTATTGCTAGTGCAACTGCTGATACATTTACAGAATCAACGGGCGTACAGAATCAAGATGACGATTCGTTTGGTGTTGGCGCGGCTCCCCAAATCGACATCAAAGCCTGCTTCGTCGGACAGGTCACGGAACTAGGGCAACGAGCCTTGCTCACGCAACAGGTCGACAATCCCCGCGTTGGCGATCCCATCGCCCGCATCTACGCATACAAAATTGAAGGAGATCATTTGAAGCGGACGAAACTCGCTGAATACAATCCGATGCAACCGAACGCCTTGTTCGACAAGTATCTTAAGGACGGTAAGCGCACGATCATCACCCTTGTTGAAGTGACTCAGTAGATCGAGTCTAAATCGAGTCAGTCAGCTCATACATTACAAAACCACCCATTTCCCCTATCTATCAACTCACCCCGAAGATCGTCGCTCCGCACCGCCAGTCATCCCGCTGGCGGCTGTCACGTGAGCTGCTGGTTCCGTTTTTTGGGCCGACTTCTGCTCACTGCGTCACCTTGATGCGGATGTTTTTGTAGAGCGTGGTGCTGCCCTTGTCGTGTGCTTGGATGGCCAGGGTCCCGCCGTCTGGCAGCAACTTGGTGGTTGCTGCCTCGGTTTGGTAATTCACTAGCTCCTTGTCATTCACCTTCACGGTGACGATCCCGTCCTTCACGGTGATCACGAATTTCATCCACTGGTCGTCTTCAAACGGCACGAGGTTTTTCACCGTATTGTAGAGGCCGCCGGATTTTTGGGGATCGCTTTGGGTGTTATTGACCTGGATCTCGTAGCCGCTTGGCCAACCTTTGTTGAGGAAAACCGTGTGAATGAAAATGCCGCCGTTTGAGTTGGCGCGTGTCATCACGTCGAGGCGGAGCTCGAAGTTCTTGAACTTTGCCCCGTTCACCTTGCCTTCATAGAACAAGTGGCATCGGTTGCCATTTGCGCGGATTGCGCCGTCCTCGATCGAGAAGGCTTCGGGTGCCTCGTTGGCTCTCCAGCCGTCCAAGGTTTTTCCGTCAAAAAGGGAGACGAAGCCGTCTTCCGGGTCGGCGGCGAAAACGGGAGCGGCGAGAGCCAGGAGCATGGCGAAGAGCGGGAGTAGTTTTTTCATGGGATTTTGATACGGATTTCGGTTGGGTTCTAATGAGAGAAAAAGTGGTGGCGATCGATCAGGCTTCGAGCAGGGTGCTGCGGGTGAAGAGCGAGATGACGTGGATGCCGCGGGCCTCGATCGCCTCGCGGCCACCTTCTTCGCGGTCCACGAGGACGAGGGCGAATGCGACCTTGCCGCCTGCGCTTTCGATCACATCGATCGCTTTGAGGGTCGAGCCGCCGGTGGTGATCACGTCGTCGACCACCACGACTGTGTCGCCGGCTTTGAAATTTCCCTCGATTTGTTTGCCGGCGCCGTGACCTTTCGGTTCTTTGCGGACCGTGAAGACTTGGAGGGCTTCGGCTGGGTGTTGGTTGGCGGAGGCCATCCCGACTGCGAGGGAAATCGGGTCTGCGCCCAGCGTCATGCCGCCGATCGCGTCGATTTTTAAGTTTTCCGAGTGGATTTTCGAGCGGACTGCGTGCCAGCCGAGGTCGCCGATGAAAGTGGCGCCGAACGGGTCGAGTGCGGTGACCCGGCAGTCGATGTAGAGGTCGCTTTCTTTGCCGGAGGCGAGGGTGAAGGTGCCGGTGCGGACGGATTTCTTGAGGAGGAGTTCTTTCAATTGCGAGGCGATGTGGCGCATGACGGCAGCGTGGGGCAAATTCTGAAAAACGGGAAGAGCGATTTGTGTGCTGGTCAGGGGCGGGGGAACGATTTAGCTTCGGGCAAATGATATTGGGATTACTAGAACCCTCTGGGCTGATCGAGCAGGGCGGCCCCTTAACTTGGATTTTGCTGGGCTTGGCGTTCATTGGCACAGTTTGTGTTGTCGATCGCCTGTTTTTCTTTCATCGGGCGAGGATCAACGTGGGAGATCTGCTGGTGGGGCTTTCGCAGCACATCCGGCGGCGGGCGTTTGCGGAGGCATTGCACGAAGCTGCGCGGGCGCCGGGGCCGGTGGCGCGGGTCGCTCATGCGGCGTTGTTGCGGTATTATTTGCCGCGCACCGAGTTGCGTGACGTGACGCAGGAGGCGGGCCAGCTTGAGGTGCCGCGGATCGAGAACAACATCCGGGCGATTCTCGGGGTGGCGTTGCTTGCGCCGCTTGTCGGCATGTTGGGCACGCTTCTGGGAATGCTTGAGACCTTTCAAAAAGTCAGCAAGCAAGGTGGATTTACCAGTCCAGCAGAGCTTTCCGCCGGGGTGTTCGCCGCGTTGATCACATCGGTGATGGGGCTGGCGGTGGCGACGCCGCTTTACTTGTTTTACCTGTATTTTCTGGGGCGGGCAAAACGCCTTGTCCACCGCCTCGAACGCGTCGGGATCGAGATGGTCAACCTGATCGCCGATGCGCGCGAGGAAGAGGAATTTGCGCCGTTTCGCGGTGAAGTGACGGCGGGAAGGAAATCATTCGGGCCGAAACGTCACGCTGCGCCATGAAGTTAGAAATGACCTTGCCTGAGCGCCCTGGGTTTCTGCACGCGGTGCCGATCCTCAACATTTTTGCGCTGGTTCAGCTGTTTTTTCTGTTGGGGCCATCGTTGGTTCTGCAATCGGGCGTGGCGGTAGAATTGGCGCCCTCTCGATTTCAAATGGAGCGCTACGAGGACACCTTGGTGGTGACCTTGGGGCCGGGCGAACCGGGGCCGCGGATTCATTTCGGCAGGGACGCGATGTCGATGGACGAGCTGACCCACCGCTTGGACGGCTTGAAGTCTACCGGAGCGACTGCGAAGTCGATCGTGTTGATGCAGACCGACGCTGGCACGCCCGTGGGTGCGGCCCGCGAGGTAACCGAACTTTTGTTCGACCGG
>JAPJNB010000094.1 GCA_026461385.1 Akkermansiaceae bacterium | reverse complement strand
GTCTGGGTGCCTGCGGGCAAACCGATTCCTTTACCAGCCATCCGCTCTCCCGAGGACTACCTCGCGCTGCGCGTTGGACCGCTCGCAAAAAAGACCGAGGCTGCCGGGCTCGCCTATTGCGGCAACTTCGGCCTGCCCATCTGGGAATTGAAACGCTCCCCTGTTGCCGCACTTGGTGACGATCCGCTGGAACCGATCCTCCAGTTCTGGAAGCGGGATGGACGCACTTTCTTCTTTTCGATGCGCATGAACGACAAGCATCACGCCTACTTCAACTGGGCGCATCTTTGGGATGATTTCCGGCGCACGCACCGGCATTGGTTTCTTCAGCCGCCCTCGGATGCCGAGTGGAACAACGAATTTCTGCCCTGGCTGAATGACCCGGCGCGACCAGGGCCCCAAGAAATGTGGGCAAAAGTGCAAACGCAGCCTGGGGAACTGCGAGCGGGTCCAAACCGCGAGGCGAGCGGAGAGAAGCTGCTCTACGACTACTCCAAGGAGGAGGTCCGCAGCCACTATCTCGCGATCCTGCGCGAGGCCTGCCGACGCTACGACCTCGACGGCGTGGAGCTGGACTGGCTGCGCTATCCAAAGTTTTTCCGCGATGGTGAGGTGGACGCAGCCGTCCTCACGGAGTTTGTCCGCGAGGCACGCAGCATCCTCGACGAAGCCGCGAAACGTCGCGGGCACGCATTGCGTCTGGTCACCCGCGTTCCCGATGGCCCGGCTCGCGCGAAGGAACTCGGGCTCGATGTCGAGGCTTGGCTGAAGGCTGGCTGGATCGACGCCGTCATCGCTGGTAACGGCTTTACCTTTAACTCCAACGAGCTGGATCAGTGGATTTCCCTCGCGCACCGGCATCGCGTGCCAGTCTACGGAGTGATCGAGCGGATGCCGCGCGGCTTCGCCCGTTACGGCACGCCGGAAACGCTGCGTGCCGCCGCCGCGACGCTTTGGGCGCGGGGAGCGGATGGTCTTTACACCTTCAACTTCTACAACACCGCCGAATACCCGCTCCTCACCGAGCTATCCGATCCAGCGAGGCTCGCGCACCTGCCGAAGGAATTTTTCGTTGATTCGTGCAGCGTCACCAACAACGGCACCGTGAGCAAGACGCCCCTGCCATTGAACCTTAAGGCTAGCATGCCCGCCACCACGCGCTTGTTCATCGCGGATGATCCAGCAATGGCCACGGAAACCAGCCTCGAAATCGTTTTCAAAGCCGAAGGCGAGTTCGAACCACCTGTGACCACACTCAACGGTCAGCCGCTCCACGAGCTGAAATCCACGCGCAGCAAATCAGACCTCACCCTCACGCATTCCTCAGACGCTCTGAAGCAAGCCCTCAAGCCCGGCTCCAACGACTTCAGCTTCAACTCACCAGCCAGTGTTACACTCACCTCTTTGAGCGTGCGCGTGGTGCCATGAACCAGATGACCTGAAACGAACCTCATGAAACATACACTCACACTCCTCACCGCCCTACTGCTTGTTCCACTCGCCGCGCTCCACTCCGCCGATGCGCCGAAGCCGAAGCTGAACCCTGATCAGTTCGCAGGCATCGACCCAGACGAGGGCACTGGGCCACGACCGGACAAGGCGGCCCCGCCGAAGTTGATCCCGAATCCCGGCAGCACCGACGACTACAATCGCGCCAACCGCACCTGCACGGGCGTGCCCAGCATCGCAATTTCACGCGGCGGACGCCTTTGGGCGACGTGGTTCTCCGGCACGACGCCGGGCGAGATCATCGAGCGCTGCCCGAATGCTTATGTGGTCGTCAGCACCAGCGGCGATGGCGGCAAGACCTGGAAGGAAGTGCTCGCGATTGATCCCGACGGCCCCGGCCCGCTCAAAGCCTATGATCCGCATCCGTGGATCGACCCCGATGGGAAGCTCTGGGTGTTTTTCACACTGCCTTACCCGCTTCACAAGCACGCCTGGGCGATCACGGCGGAAGACGGCGATCAGGAAAGTCCCGCATGGTCGCAGCCGCGTCCCGAATTCGAGGGCGTGCTGCTTAACAAGCCCACCGTTCTCGCGAACGGCGACTGGTTGTTCCCCACCTACGCCCGGCGACCGCAAAACATGGGCGCGATCCTCTCGCACATCTCGCGCGACCAAGGCCGCACCTTCGCCTTGAAGGGGCAGATCGAGGCGAGTTGGGAACTGAGCCCCTCCGAACCGATGGCGGTGGAGCGCAAGGATGGCTCGCTCTGGATGCTCGTGCGCACCACCAAAGGCATCGGCGAAAGCCTCTCCAACGATGGCGGCGCGACCTGGAGTCCGCTGAAGATTCCAGCCATCCAGCACACCTCCTCGCGCTTCTTCATCAGCCGGCTTCAGTCAGGAAACCTGCTGCTGGTGAAGCACCTCGGCATCGACGAGGACCCTTCGTCGGCCGGCAAAGCCAAACAGCGACGCAACCTCACCGCCTTCATTTCGAAGGATGACGGTAAAACATGGTCCGGCGGCCTCGTCCTTGATGAACGCGTCGGCTGCTCCTACCCCGACGCCCAGCAGGGTGCCGGCGGCACCATTTACTTCAGTTGGGACTTTATGCGCTCTCGCGACCAGGAGGTGTGGATGACGACCTTCCGTGAAGAAGACGTGCTTGCCGCCTCCGAAGAAGCTGCAGCGCGGGTGAAGGCCAATCGCAAGCTCGTGAGCAAGGGCGGCACGAAGTGACGGCTCACGGAACACACGAAATACACGGAACATGAAACCCAACGAGAAAAAGATCGCAGACAAAATGATGCAGACTCGAACCCCATTTTTCTGTCTCACATTTTTTTGTCTTCTCACCTCACTGCACGCCGCCGAGCCCATCACCAACTCCATCGGCATGAAACTCATGCCCATCCCGCCCGGCAGCTTCCAGATGGGCCAGGACGGGGCGCAGACGGACTATGAAATGAAAAAGCATCCCGAGGAGTCCGACCGGCCGGACTGGGATGAGAAGCCCGTGCACCAGGTGAATATCCCCAAGCCGTTTCACATCGGGGCCACCGAGGTCACGGTAGAGCAGTATCGGCAATTCGATCCGGAGTATCGCAAAGGCAAGGGCTTGCCCGACGAAGCGGCCAACGGGATCAGTTGGCACAAAGCGGTCGAGTTCTGCCAATGGCTCTCGAAGAAGGAAGGCAAGGCCTACCGCCTGCCGACCGAGGCGGAGTGGGAGTATGCCTGCCGCGCCGGGACGGCGACGGTCTTCCATACCGGAGACAAACTGCCGGATGGTTTTCTGCCGTGGTTTACGCGGTTTGGATACCCGAAACTGTTCACCTGGAACTATTACTTTCCGGACGGTAAAGGAGCGCCGGAATACCTGCCTATTGGTGCGGAGGCGGCATCTTTGAAATTGGCGGCGGATGGGTTTGTCATTTCCGACGAGGTCGTGGCGGCAGCGAAAAAGAACCAGCCCTTGCTGCGGGTGGCACAGCGTGCGCCGAATACTTGGGGCCTTTACGACATGCATGGCAACCTCTCCGAATGGTGCAGCGATTGGTATGGTCCCTACGAGGCCGGAGAGCACACCGATCCGCGCGGACGAAGCGACGGGGACTTCCGTGTCTTCCGCGACGGGCCGCATTCGATGCTTTCAAGACTGGTGCGCAGCGCGAACCGAGGGGCATGGATTCCGGAATCCAGCGCGAGCATTTTCGGGTTCCGCGTGGTTTTGGGAGAGGAGCCGACAGGAGAGTTGCTCGCAAAGGTGCCACCACCGAAGTACGCGCAGGATGTGAAGCAGGAAGTGGCCAAGATCGCGATGCCGCCGCAGGACGAGCCGTTTTTCAGCGGCCCAAAGCCCTTTGTCAAAATCCCGGAAGGATCTGCGGGCCCGCTATTCTCCGCGCACAACCATAGCCCCGGAATCACCGAATGTCCCAACGGGGACCTGCTTGCCGTTTGGTTCTCCACAGTCTTGGAAGGGGCCACGGAGCTGTGCAATGCCGCCAGCCGTCTGAGATTTGGCCAAAGCGAGTGGGAGGAGGCTTCGCCCTTCTGGGATGGGCAGGACATCAACGACCACGCTCCCAAGCTGTGGTGTGATGGAGACCAAACCATCTACCATTTAGCCAATGGCCACTCGGAGAACATCGTCCGCACCTCCACCGACAACGGCGCCACTTGGTCGAAAGCCCAACCGATTTATCCTCAGGGGGAAACCGGCGCTGGAATGATCCGCACCCGGGAAGGAGCGCTCATCATCACACAGGATGTCGGGGTGTCGCTGCTCAAGAGCAGAGACAACGGCAAGAGCTGGACTTCGGTCGGCGCCCGCGAGCCGAATGAAGATGTTCGTCCGGGTGGCAAGGGAAGCCGGCACGCCGGGATTCATGCGCCGGTGGTGGAAATTGCCGATGGGAGGCTCATGACCATCGGCAGACCACATCCAGCACAGGTCGCCGTGTTCGGCGGAAAGGCCTTGTTAAGTTTCAGCAGCGATCAGGGCGAGACTTGGACCTACGCAGCCAGCGAGTTTCCGGCTGTCACTTCCGTCCAGCGCCCCGTAATGATCCGTCTCCGCGAAGGTCCCATCCTGCTGTGTTCGTTCACCGATCAAGTTCTCGATTTCTACAAAGGCAACCGCAAGGGTATGACATTCAGGAGCAAGGACGGGGAGTTCACCGGCTACGGTTTGTTTGCCGCTGTGTCGTATGACGAGGGCAAGACCTGGCCGGACCGTCGGCTGATCACCCCCGGCGGCCCGGCGCGCGAGGTGAGCACCATCAACCGGGGCATGTTCACGATGAGCGACACAATCGCTGAACCCCAAGGCTACCTTGCCGTGACCCAGAGCCGCGACGGGCGCGCCCAGCTCCTCACCAGCAAGAACCATTACGTCTTCAACCTCGCGTGGCTCAAACAACTGCCGCCCGCGCCGAAGAAGTGAAGCACCACACACTAATGAAACACACCCTCATTCTCCTGACCTCCCTCATCCTGACACCAGCCGCCGTCTGCGCCCAGGCCAAGCCCGAAGTCGCGAATGCCACTCAGGCCGCGAAGCGGGCCTGGGAATCCGCGCCCCCAGAAAAGAAATCGCTCTGGCAGCAGCATCGCGAGGCGTTGAAGCACATTGACTTTGCCGACGATACAAAGCGTCAGATTATCATCGCCCGAGGCTCACCAGGGCCGGAAGCGTATCACGCTCACCCGACTACGGCCATGCTCGTGGATAACAAGACGATTTTCTGCGTCTGGAACATCGGCCACGGAGGTCACGCGGGACCTATCGCCCGCAGCGACGATGCTGGGCTGACGTGGACACGCATGGACGATGCGCTGCCCCCGAACTACACCAACTTCAAGAACTGCCCGAGCATCTACCGCCTCACAGATCCGCAGGGCAAGGAACGCTTGTGGATTTTTGCGGCGCGCACTTTGACCGAGAAGGAAAATCCCAAAGCGATCGAAGGGCGCTTCGAAGGCTACATGCCGCGAATTGTCAGCGAAGACGCAGGCAGGACTTGGCGTGAGCTACCTCCAATCGGGGGACGCATCTCCAAGGACGATTCGTTTCGCTGCATCATGACTTTCTCCAGCATCATCCGGTTGAAGGACGGCTCGCACCTCGGCCTCTTCCATCGCGGCTCAGGCGTCGGTGAAGAGGGGACGCTGCAGGTGCTGCAATCGATCACCTGGGATGGTGGATTTACTTGGTCGCCACCC
>JAPJNB010000093.1 GCA_026461385.1 Akkermansiaceae bacterium | reverse complement strand
TTCCCAATTTCAGCTTTACCCCTTCTCCCCCGTCTTCCATTTCAGCTTTAACTTTCCCAATTTCAGCTTTACCCGCATCTTCCTTTCTTGCCTACCTCTCTCACCGGCCATTGACTTAACTTATGAACGCAGAAGCCATGAATCTCGCTCGAGACCTCAAAAACTTATGGCCCGTTATCCAAAAATATGGCGTTGCGAACCTTTGGATCTTTGGCTCACACGCTCGCGGCGATTCCCGCCCCGACAGTGATATCGACCTACTGGTCGAGTTCGTATCTCCTCCGGGATTTGATAACTTTATGGGATTAAAGTTCGATCTCGAGGATCGCCTTGGAACCAAGATCGATCTTCTGTCGCGGAGTGCCTGCAAACCCCGCTTTCTCGCAGCCATCCAGCCAGAATTATTGCATGTCGCGTGATCCACACCTGCGCCTACAGGACATCATCGAGTCCTGTGAAAGGCTGGAAATATATATCAAAGATATGGATTTCACAGCCTTTGATGCGGATTTGAAGACATAGGACGCAGTGATTCGCGTCTTTGAGATCATCGGTGAGGCCGTGAAATCCTTACCGGGACAATGGATCGAAAAAAAATCCGATATCCCCTGGCGCCAGATCGCCGGCTTCCGCGATGTTCTTGCCCACTCCTAATTTGCTGTGAACTCGAGTGTCGTATGGGCATCTGCAGTCGAAAAAGCCCCTTTATTAAAAGCCGCGTGTCTCCGCCTAACCTAAGAATCAGCCCCCACGCACCGCAGCAACTACCTTTTCCCGCGTCTAGGAATAGATTGGAGTGAGGTGGCCTAAATTTTTGGACCACCACCTCCACAGTCAGCCCAGATAAATATTACGCCACGCAAACCCTACACCGCAGAGTTAAAGTTCAGGCGGTTGAACTCATTCGCACCGGGAAGCCCGTATCCCAATTCGAGGCAAAAAAACCGTCTCTTGACTAACCTAAAAGGCTCCAAAAATCGGTTGCATCTCAAACACATTTTCCCCTCTTCCATTTCAGCTTTCAACTTTCCCAATTTCAGTTTTACCCGATGCTTCGAGCCATTTTACGCAACGCGGGAATTCATCCCCGTAGAGTCCTCTCCGCCCTAACGGGTTGGCGGCGATATGCTCGGGAACGTGCGAGTTTCCGGAAAATGCCGGGAGCAGATGCTCTGCCGTGGGGCCGCGAGCTGCCAATCCTCACGGAATGGGACGAATCGTCCGGCTCGCTTGGGGCTTACTTCCATCAGGATCAGGTGGTAGCGCGGTGGATTTACGAAGCAAGGCCTGTACGCCATCTGGATGTTGGCTCCAGGTTGGATGGTTTCATCGGTAATTTGTCCGTATTCCGTGAGGTGGAGGTCATTGATATCCGACCGCAGCCACGACCGGTTCACAACGTGAGCTTTCATCAACTCGACCTCATGGGCGAACTACCATCGCAGTGGATCGAAGCCACTGATTCGCTTTCCTGCCTGCACACGATCGAGCATTTCGGGCTGGGACGCTACGGTGATCCTATCGATCCGCAGGGCTATCAGAAGGGTCTGGAGCAAATGAAACGAATAGTCAAACCAGACGGATTGTTTCATCTATCTACTCCCATCGGGCCGCAGCGTGTTGAATTCAACGCCCACCGCATCTTTGCACCGGCGACTCTGCTCGATTGGTTCGCCGACGGCTGGACTGTCGAAAAATGCGCGGTGATCGATGACGATTGCAATGTGTTCGAGGGAGCGGGTTCAGACCTACTGAAAGCAGCGAAGTGTCAAATGGGAGTCGGAATTGTGGCTGCGAGGAAAGCCCAAGGATAAAGGAATACAAACGAAAACTTGAAGTTTGCAAGCGGTATGCGATGCCGACTGGCGCAACTCCGCTGTTTCTCTATCATCCACTTTCCAGAATTTCAGCTTCTCAGATTTTCAGTTTTTCAGCTTTTACCACCTAAATGATTCGCATCGTCCTACTGGGCCGTACTGGTAATAACATTTTCCAATATGCACTAGGACGTGTGTTGGCTAAACAGCATGGGGTGCCGCTGGTATTGGATGGATCTTGGTTCAATGCGGAGGGTTGGGCAGAGGTTTCCCACTTTTTACGTTTACCGATCCAAGCGACGGTGATCCGCCCATTTTCTTTGGGATCTCGTGCATTCCGTAATCTAACGGGAAAACATTTCTGGGAGTACCGCAGATTTCCTTTTATCAAAGAACCCACAAGCAATCAGTCGTTTGATCCTCGCTACCTCTCCAGTCCTGCCGATTGTTGCCTCTTCGGATATTTCCAATCACCGCTGTATTTTCAGGGCATCGCGGACGAGTTGCGCGCCGAATTGAATGAACTGATTTCGTTAGGAGCACACTCACCCAGCGGAAAAGCTTCGTTGTCGGAATTCGGTTCCGCCCAAGGATCTCGTCGGGCTAAAATTCTATCGCTTGCCGAAAATCTGAATTCGCCTGCAAGCGTAGCCGTTCACATTCGCCGAGGGGATTATCAGCACCACCCCTGTTTCCAAGTCTGCGACTTGGAATACTATCAAAAATCTATTGAAACCATGCGCGCCCGCATTCCAGGGGCGCGTTTTTTTATTTTCTCGGACGACCCCGAGTGGTGCAAGTCAGCGTTTCTTGAGGACGATGTAGTCATCATCGACTCGGGATCAGCAGGCAAGAATCCTCTGCACGATCTCCATCTCATGAGCCTTGCGTCTCACCATATCATCGCGAACAGCACGTATTCATGGTGGGCCGCATGGCTAGCCGACAAGCCCGATCAACAGGTCCTGATGCCTGACCGCTGGTATGCACATGACATCACCGCGCCCATTGAAGAAAAATTTTGGAAATCGCCTTAGCTTTTTGCATCCGACAGATCAATTCATCAATGCTGTCTCTTCCACACGTTCGGAATTCTACACCTGTAGTTGCTAAGTTCACCGCATTTTTTGCACCAATCTTAAGGCGGCTCATCACATGGTCCACCGTTGTTTCGTTTCTTGGTTTGTTAGACAAACCCACTTTTAGCGATTTTCATACCACTTCATCTCCGCATGCTTCTTTCAATTATCATTCCAGTTTATAACGAGGAGCGTCTTGTTTGTGATCTGCTGGAAAAGGTCATGGATCTACAAGTGATCAGTGGTGTCGAAAAAGAGATCATTGTGGTGGATGACGGTTCACTAGACCGGACCCACGAAGTGGTACAGCGGTTGATCGAGGCAAACCCAAGCAAGAAGTTGAGACTCCTTCAGCACCCAAAAAATCGGGGCAAAGGAGCTGCGGTTCAAACAGGGCTCGGTGCGGCACACGGAGAGATCGTCATTATCCAAGACGCAGATCTTGAGTATGATCCGGAAGACATCAACCGAGTCATCCAGCCGATCCTAGATGAATCAGCCAAGACAGTTTACGGCTCACGGATTTTAGGAGAAAAGGCTCTCGGGAGATCTGGCATCTTCGGAATACTCACTGGCAAGCATCCTAATTCCTATATTCTCGCCTATCTCGGTGGGGTAACCGTCACCAAATGGATCAATCTCCTAACAGGCTCAAAATTGACCGATGAACCAACCTGCTACAAGTGCTTCCATCGTAGCGCCCTCGACAAGATTCAAATTGAGCGAGAGGATTTTTCGTGGGAGCCAGAAGTCACCATGAAAATTTTAAATAGCGGCATTCGAATTCAGGAAGTGCCGATTTCGTATCACCCCCGCAAGCGCAGTGAGGGGAAGAAAATCAATTGGAAAGATGGCGCAAAGGCACTCTGGGTGGCTTGGCAGTATCGTTGAGGGCAAAAAGCTGTTTCTTGTTAAAATTTTGAAAATTCAAAATTCAAAATCGTTAATTCCACTGCTTGCATGTCTAGGGGTGGTACTGCTGTGGTTTTCGCCTTGGTGGGTCGGTGGGCGAAATTTGGCTCCATTGGATTTGCTCAATGAAATGATGCAGCCCTGGCGGGGCGTGTCTGAGACTGGTAGTGCAAAAAACCACATCGTCTCGGATGCGGTGGACCAGTACCTCGTCTATCGGATTGTCGCCGCTGAGAGTTACGCGAAAGAAGGCTGGCTGGGATGGAGCAGTTTAACCTACGGCGGCACGGCCCAGTACGCTAATACGATGGCGCTTTATTATGATTGGACGATGCAACTCCATCGTTGGTTTAGTTTTTGGATGGCCTGGCATCTCGGTCTCATGGGCCAAGTATTGATTGCCGCTGCTGGGATGTTGCTATTCTTGAAAGGGCGAAGCATCAGATCTCTTTGGGCATGCTGCGGCGCGCTGGCTTACGCGGCAAACTCTCAATTCGTCGTCTGGATCTATCATCGATGGACCTTAAGCGCTTTCTGCTGGGTGCCTTGGATTTTATGGGCCATCGATCGGTACCGGCAAGGCAAGCGCGCATCGTGGGGCTGGGTTCCAGTATTCATGGCGATGGCATTTCTCGGTGGCACCTTGCAACATGCGGCGTTCGTAGTTCTTGCTGTGATCGCAATCTGGGGTGAGGAGGCCATCACCCATGGAGCCTCCGTGAAGGCACAGACCCAATTGTTGAGTCGTTATGCGATCTGGGGGCTTTTGGGAGCAGGCCTCGCCGCCATGATGTTCTTGCCATGCGTGGATGCTTTTCTAGTAAGTAACCGGCTGGGATTGCACATGGGCATGCATGGAAAATCTTCCATGGGAATCTATCCAGAGGGAATTCTGCAACCCATTCTTAACCTCGCAGCCTACCCCCTGCAGATCTTTCCATCGCTGCTGGGACGCTGCGAATCAGTCGATCTTCTTAAACTTTTCAAAAGTGAACTTTTCTATGCAATCTACTTCGGATCCCTGCCCGTTTTGATTGCATTCATCGCCCTTTTTAAAAGGCAGACTCCGATGCTTGCCCGCCTGCTCATATGCGCAGGACTTCTTCTACCTCTCACACCACTGGTGCGTTTACTCTATCAGCGACTTTACCTTCTTTTCATCCTCGGCGGGATCTTTGCATTCGCTCACTTCATGGAGTCCGCATCGGCAGATACGAAAAAACGAATCTTCAAAATCACTGCTTGGATGACCAGTTGTGGGGTTTTGATTTGGTCGGCAATCAGTGTGATTCTGCAAATGAAACACGCCGAGGTACAAACGCTTCTCTATAAGAAATTTGGTTCATCAGGTGGATCTTTTGGGTATTTCCATCAATGGGTTCATGGCAGGTTAGACAAGTTTCTGGCCGATCTTTTGATTTGGAGTCCTCAACAAATGTTTCCACTCGCGCTGTTCGCGATAGCACTGATTGGGTTAAGGCTCACGGCATCGACCCACGAACGCTTGATCAAGCGCGGGAACTGGATGGTGGCGCTCGCAGTCGTTCTAGAAGTTTCGTTATTTGGATATCGATGGGTTGTTTTTACGGAGCCAACCCAAAATCCACTGTACCCCATTACCCCAGAAGTTACCGCATTGATTCGGCACGTTGGTAAAGAAGGTCGAGTGACCACCTTGATTGAAGAAACAGGCAATCACATGGCGGTCACCCCATTCATCGCCAACACCCTGAGCCCCTATGGGATTGCAACCATCGGTGGATATGACAGCATCATGCCCAACGGCATGATCCGCGTGAACGATCCTAGGCGAGATGCAAAATCTCTCGGTCGCTTTGGCGTAACGCACCTGATCACCTACCCAGAAAACCCTGCGGTGGGCGGGGATTGGAACCGAATCTGGCAGAGTCCCGCCATGGCCCTGTATGAGAATCCCACACCGGTGGCACGATACCTTGGCTTCCGCAGTGAAGATGAGAAAGATCGGTTTTTTCGAGGGCAGCTTGGATCTAACGGTTTAAAACTTGAGGAAACGACCCACCTAGAAAATCGTCGTGAAATTCAATCCCTCACCCCTCTGCGCTGGATTCGTATCGCAGAAAACCAAGCCGACGGCTGGGAGTATAAAGATCAAACATCGTCCACGCCTTGGATTCCAGTCAAACGCGCGCCCGATGCCAGCATGTTGCTCGATCTGAGCAATTTCCCAGCAAAGCCCACCGTCATTGAAATGCGCTACCATCCACCTCTGAGGCGTTTTGGATTTATCGTTTCTGGCGCTGCTCTGCTTCTCTTGTTACTCGGTGAATTCATTGTCATTCGTAAAAAAATCATTTCGCCCTAAACTTCAGCACGCAACGATACTTCTTTTATTGTAATACCAAAGATCCATCCAAGCTCTCTACCTTTATCAACGAAACAAAAATCTCATGTCACTGAAACTAACGCATCCTGATTCCTTCGATCCACGAGCAGAGTCCATGATGCAAGGGGTGGGTGGGTTCCCGCCATCTGACCGGCCCTTGTTTCTCGCGGGCTACAGCGAGTTGTGCCGCATCGATCTCAGCGGGAAACGCGCTTTAGAGATTTGCGGTGGTTTTGGCAAACTCGCGGCCGGTTTGGCTGGGAATTTTCCACGGGCCGAGGTGATCGGCCTCGACCTTTATGCGGCAAGTGGTCCGGACGTCGAAGCGTATCTTCAACGCCTGCCGGGCCTTTCATTTGTTGCAGGCGATGCTTTTGACTTGTCCAATTATGAGCCAGAATCGTTTGACCTTGTTTGGGGACAGGCTGCGCTTCACCACCTCTCTCATGATCTAACCCGATTGACGGAACAAGTTTCGCGCGTGCTTAAGCCCGGCGGCCGGTTTGTTTTTATCTTCGAGCCCATGGGGCACAACTTGGCTGTTGCTGCAATCCGTGCGGTACGCATGGCCCAGGGTGAACTTGGTGATGAGAGCAATCTTTACCTCTCCCAGTTCGAAAAAATGGCGAATGAATTCTCGAGCTGCGAAGTGCAGATGTTCAACCTGCTCGGCTACCCGATGAAAGGGGTTTCGGATCGATTCAGGCAATGGTCTGATACCGTCCAAAAAATCGACTCGTGGCTATTCCAAAGTTTTCCAAAGCTTTTGCGCTACGGTGCGAATTGCAATGTGATTTTCACGAAGTGACCTTTCGGAAATCAACCTGCAGTCGGCGTGCCTCGCCTTCAAAAACACTGACTTGTAGCGTTCACTTTTTAGGTTTTATTTTCCCATGCGTTGGTTCACTTGCACTCCGATTGCCTTTGGCGGTGGCGCAGATTTTTTTGCGCGCGACAGTGGTTTGATGTGTCGTGGGTTACAGATGTTAGGGATTGATAGCCATGCGGTGATGCCAGGTGAGGCGAGTGCCGATGACGAGACGGATTTGATCCGCACAGATTACGCAAATCTGGAATCCTCCGAATGGTGGCGAAGCCAAGACATCGACGGCGTAGTTCTCTATGCATGGGGTCGCCCTCGCTTCCGAAAAGTTGCCGCTGCGATTCGACATGCAGGAGTTTTTCTCGTGCTCAATCAGGACAACGGTGGCTTGGTAAGCCCACTCGCCGGCTTTCGCGGATGGCTAATGGAACAGTGGATCATGACGGGCCGCGGCAAGAATCTGCACTGCTGGACTTCTTTTCTTAAATTATTTGTTAGAGGACTCTCCGTAGGATTGGTGGTCACCGACCCGCTGCGAGCGCATCATTTGAAACAGGGGGATGTGATCGCCTGCGTTTCGCCCGCCGCAGCAGGCCACTATCGTCGATTATGCAGAGTCTATGGTGGCAAAGGATTGGCAAAACGAGTTGAGATGCTGCCTCACCCGGTGGAGCCTACCTTCGCGTTGGGAGAATGCGCTGAGCCCAAATTACGACAAGTGGTCTGCGTAGGCCGCTGGCAAGATCACCTGCAAAAACGCCCTCTCCTGATGCAGGCGGTTCTTCAGACATTGTTAGAAAATGATCCATCCGTGCGGGTCGAGATCATCGGAACAATCACTTCCGACCTTGAGCGCTGGCATCAATCGCTGCATCAGGACAAGCAAAACCGGCTGCACTTGCGAGGTCGCGTCGGACGCGACCTACTCGCAACGATTCTTCGTCATTCGCAAGTTTTCTACAGTCCTTCCGCGTATGAGAGTTTTGGTATCGCTGCGGGTGAAGCCCTATGTTGTGGCTGCTCGGTGGTGGCAAAACACTCGGTCTCCATGGCAACGTTTGATTGGTTTGTGTCGAAAGATTCTGGCCGCTTGGCTGCAACAGATGATACTCAAGGACATCTGCGAGCGTTAGAAAAAGAACTTACTTGCTGGGAGCAAGGCCATCGAAGTCCGAGCGCAATCTCCGATACTTGGTGTGCGATTCTTCATGCAAACCGAGTGGCAGGAAAAGTTCTGAACTTTAAAGTCTGAGTTTCCGTCCTCCGTCCTCCGTCCTCCGTCCTCCGTCCTCCGTCCTCCGCTTTCTACTTTCTACTTTACCTCCCATGGACTTCACCATCATCACTCCGAGTTTGAACTACGGGCGCTTCCTCGGGGATTGCCTTGCCAGTGTTGCGGGTCAGACGGGCGTGATGCTGGAGCACTTGATCTTCGATGGTGGATCAACGGATGAAAGCGCCGAGGTAGCCGCAAGGTTTCCACACATTCAATGGCAGCAAGAGGTTGATCAGGGGATGTCTCACGCGATCAACAAAGGATTTGATCAAGCGAAGGGCGACTGGGTCATCTGGTTGAATGCCGACGACCGTCTGAAGCCCGGGGCGCTGGCAATGCTTCTTCCCATTCTTGGTCGCTCCACTGCCGACGTCGTCTATGGCGATTGGGATTTCGTAAACGAACTCGGAATCTATCAACGAACGGTGAAGTCGTTAGAGTGGTCGTGGTTGATCCACATCCACCATCATTGTTATGTCGGATCGACTGCAGCATTTTATCGGCGCACGAGCGTGATCGACTGCGGCTACCGACTTCGCGAGGACTTCCGTTACGTGATGGACGGCGAGTTTTACGCACGTCTCGATTCGAACCGTAAACGCTTTGAATATGTGCCGCTGAATCTAGCAGACTTCAGGATGCACGAGTCAAATGCTTCGCAACGACACTTGGCGAAGACACGCGACATGGAGACCATTCTCGCGGCAGAGCGACAGCACGTGGAATCCCGTTCCATCCGCAGGGCTTACGGGATCACACTTTTTCAAGATCCGTACTTGAACGGACTGGTCGATGGCTTGTTGTGGATTTTTACGAGAGGATGGAAGATGATCCTGAAATGGTAGGGTGCCGAACGTGTTGGTTCAGGAAATCGCACTTTAATCTCATGGCACGCAAATTATAGAATACACTTGTACGAACTTTGTCTCATCAAAAATTGACAATCCTTCATGCGGTCCATGAACAGGATCCTCAGGCGAAGGTCATCCTCTTTGGCTCACGGACGAAGGACGACCAGCGCGGGGGCGGCATCGATTTACTGGTGATTTCGGATCAGCTTGATTTTCGCAAGCAGTGGAAGAGCCGTAGAGACATACCCGATGAGATCGGCTGGCAAAAGCTGGATCTGTTAGGTTGCCCTACTGACCAACTCGGCTCCGGAATTGCGCGTTTGGCAATCGAATCAGGTATTTCATTATGTACGCAGACCCAGTTGCAATTTATTTGAAAGACAGCTTAGAGGAGATCAGTGGGGCGCTTGCTTCGCCACTGAGTCGAACGCAAAAAATCCCTTGATCGCAAAATCCCAGTGAAGCGGTCCGCTCTTTATTTTGCGTTTTTTTGTGGCTGAACATCGACAACATTCCAATATGTCTCCTGCTCTAAAAATTGCAGCCGTATTTGCGACGATGAATCGCGCGGCTACGGCGGTGGCTTGTGTGAGAGCGCTGGCCGTGCAGTCTCGCCCGCCCGATCTAGTGATCGTCGCGGATAATGTTTCTAATGACGATACCGTGGCGGCGTTAGAGGCGATGGCCGATCTGCCATTCCCCTTGATCGTGCATCGGATGGATGAGAATCGCGGCAATGCCGGCGGCGTGAAGGAGGTCATGGAAATGGCCTTTGCTGAAGGAGTCGACGCAGTTTGGATTCTTGATGATGATTCGTGGCCGCGCGCAGCGGCGCTGGAGGCAATGTTAGATGGACCATGGGATCCGCAGGTGGTGAGGCATCCGCTTCAGATTGACCCACGAACGAATCAGTTCACGTGGCCCTTGCAAGTCACGGATGGCAAGGGTGGGTGGCGCCTCATTTCAAATGTGGCCGAGCTACCTGATGGTGAGTGCGTCCGTAGCAGAATTTCTTGGACGGGAGCGCTTCTTTCGCGAGAGGTGCGTGAGGCGATCGGCCCCGTGAATGGCGACTTATTCATCCGTGGCGAAGATGAGGAATATCCGTTGCGCATGGAACAAGGTGGGTTTCCACAGGAAGCGAGACGAGGCGCGGTGATGGATCATCCGGGTCCGCAAAATTTGATTTGTTGGACTCTTCTGGGTAAGAGTTTCTTTTTTGAGCCCGGTCTCTCGGACTGGAAGATCTACTACAAAGTTCGCAACATGGTTTGGATCAAACGCAAACAGTCGGGAAACCGTCGAGCGATCCTGATGGCGACCGTGTACGCATTGGCGGCCTTCCAGATCGATGGCATCGGGCGCCTCACGTTGATTTTCAGTGCCGCTTGGGATGGCTGGCGCGGCAACCTTGGGAAATGGAAGGGCCACCCCAGTTAGAAAAAACTTGGGTCCCGCCCGATGAATTTCACGGTTGCTCTCCCGATGGATCTTCGCGGCCCAACGAGACAAGGCTCGGTTTAGCTTTTTTGAGAAATCTCCAAATCCAAAGCGCCAAGACGACGCCGGTGAAATCGCACAGCAAATCTAGAATATCCATCGGGTCGAATCCAAAGCCAAATGCCGTTTCGGCAATTTCAATTGAAAGCGAGAGGATCATTCCAAGAGTACCTGCTGGCCTCGAACCGACCAAACTGGCGGTGATGAGCGTTGGGATCAAAATCATGATCACATGCAAAATCGCCTTCGCCTGACCCACGAATGTCTTAATCCGAAGCATGAGAGATCCCTTAGGAGGGAGTTTTCCCACTGACTTGACTGCCTTCTGAGGGGCTGGTGCTGGGTTTGACGGCACTGCCGATGGCGTGGGAGCCACTCTGGGCGGCGCTTGCCCGCTGAAGCGACCTTCCCTTTCGATGGCAAACGAAGCCCCAAACGGGCGGATCTGATGCCATGGGCCAGGCACAACGCATTGGGCACCAAGCACCACCCACATCAGAGCGGCAAGCGTCCGACGAAATCGCCCGCCATTTTCAAAATCGCCGATCCAGGCCCAAACCCACCCTAGCCAAGCTCCCGCAACGAGCCATCGGCCGATTTTCCACCATGACGTATTGCGAACCGCCGTCGCCTCAAATTCACAAAGCTCGAGATCTCCCGATTTCCCAAGATTTTCGAGCCGCAACACCGGAGTTAGTGATCCTTTTTGCGGGCGCAAAACAAGATCCGTCCGCTCACCTCGATGGTTGAGTCGACCGGAGGCAAATGAGTCACTTGCCGATGTCGCATCGACGCCGTCTTGCCGCCACTCGATGATGCAGCGCCCATCATCCCAGACCTCCTTGCCGGGAATGAGGTCCTTGGTGGCGATTCTTGATCGGATGTGCAGGAAATCGCCGGGATTCATTTTTGGCAAATCGATTAGATCGACCACCCTCGGGTGTGCTGCATCCACGCGGAGCCGGATGCGGGTCTCAGCTCCTGAACCGAGCCACTCCGCTCCTGGCGTTGGAGTGGAATGCTGCCGCAGATCCTCCGCGTTGATCATGAACGAATCAGGAGATCGCTCGAAGCGGTGTTGCCAAATCACGTAAACCGCCGCCCAAAGAACCAGGAAAGTCCACATGAAGGTCAATCGGCGCATGCGTCGGATATCCAGCACGCTTTCACCGGTTTTCCAACTCAAATCTTTGTTGGGCAACGCAGATCAGCGTAATTGCCACCCCCCCGCATTATGGGATTGCAATCGCAGCGACTCCCCCAAAGATGCTCGTGCAACTAAGTCGATCTACTTAGGTTTAAAAATTCCTCAAACCGAGATCATGTTTCCTTATCTTCCAAAATGACTCACAGCCGAAAAGATTCTTTAATTTCGGAAGGACTGCAAATTGCGGACGCACTGCTCGTCTTCGTCGCATTCTGGCTTGGGGGTCTCATTCGATTTTCCATCGGGCGCGGGACTCAAGATGAGGTTCTACGGGGCGAGTCACTGAGTTGGATTCTTTTCATCGCAGTCCCACTTACCCCTCTAGCGCTGCGCCAATTCAGGTTTTATCAACACCTTAGACACAAATCGTTCAGTAAGGCCATTTCGCAAATTTTTCAGGTTCTCCTGATTGTCACGCTGGTTCTTTCGTCCTTTCTGGTGTTCACCAAACAACCTGATACGCGGCGGCTCGTTTTTGGCTTTGGCTTGTTGATCTTGGGTGTTTTGCTCTTCACACGAGACCGTCTTACTCAAGTTTGGCTGAATTCGAGGCTTAGAAACGAGTCCGACCACGAGCGGGTCGTGATTGTTGGCACCCAAAAGGAGACTGCCGACTTGCTTGCCCATTTGGGCTTGGGCATCACCGGGAGCTGGAACGTGGTGGCGCAACTTGACCTGTTCAGTTTCCAAGTGAGCAACTTCTTCGAATTATTGAAAAACGAATCAGTGAGTCGTGTAATCTTCGCTGCAGGCTCCTCAGAGTTCGATAAAGTCGCACTCGCTGTCGAGGCGTGCGAGCTACAAGGCGTCGAGGCGTGGATCTCGGCCTCGTTCATCAGCAGTCGAATTGCCCGCCCCACCTTCGACGTGATCGGCAATAAGCCGATGCTCGTATTACGCTCGACCCCAGAACTTTCGTGGGCGCTGCTCTTTAAAGCCGTAGTTGACCGAGTCGGTGCTCCATTGCTCATCCTCGCGACCTCGCCTTTATGGATTTTCGCGGCCATCGGCATTCGTTTGTCCGACCCAGGTGCGCCAATTTTATTTTCTCAAATGCGGGCTGGCAGATATGGTAAGCCTTTCCGAATTTGGAAGTTCCGAACGATGGTCGCAAACGCCCCCGAATTGCTAGACCAAGTCAAAGAAGACCATGGGAATCAGATGGATGGACCGGTCTTCAAACTCAAAAATGACCCACGGATTTTCCCCTTCGGCGCGCTGCTTCGTAAGCTTAGCATCGACGAGCTCCCACAACTTCTGAACGTATCCTATGGCGAGATGAGCTTGGTAGGACCAAGGCCTCTTCCAACCTATGAGGTGGATGCATTCTCTGAAATCACCTACCGACGCCGCTTAAGTGTGAAGCCCGGAATCACCTGTGAATGGCAGGCGGGAGGCCGCAATAAAATCACCAGTTTCGATGCGTGGGTGAAAATGGATCTCGAATACATCGACAACTGGTCGTTGCTTCTGGACTTGAAAATTCTGCTTAAGACGATTCCCGCGGTATTGTTTAGCAAGGGTGCTTCTTGAAAATTGCCCTCAACCTATGATGGTTTGCGCGTTCAGCCATCTCGTGAGGCACACCGCTGGCTCATTGATCAATTCTTGATTTTGTGTCCATTTTCACCTCCATTTTCCTAGTCGCAGGGTTGGTCCTGTCGGTATTGATCGGGCCACAGACTCGTCCCTGGACATGGGGACCCGCGATGCTCATACTTGGGCTTTCCACTGCTTCGACCTTGCCGAGCCTTTGGAAAAAAGGGCTAGAAGCAAAGGATTTTGGGTTTGTCGTGCTCGGTGGGTTCACGGTGAGTTGGTTCGCATGGCGAGCCTATGCCTCGCCCGTTGCCGAGCTCGGGCAAGCTGACCTCCTGCTACTTGCTGGAGCCGCCGCCGCATTTTTCAGCATGCGTGGCTGCGATGTCCATGGGGTCGCTGGGCGCATCGTGATTTGGGGCATCGCCCTGCTCCTGCTGGCCAATGCGATTGCCATTGGCATGCAAGTGGCCGACCCGGCGTTTAGCCCAATCATCCGTTCGCGAGCCTCCCAGTTTCCCTCCGGTTTTTATGGCCACTACAATGAAGCTGCCAATTTTTTGATCGGATCTTCGCTGCTTGTTGCCGCTGCCGCCTTGTTGGGCGATGGACGAAAATTCGCACGATTCCTCTGGGGACTCATTGCAATCGCCGGCCTCGTGGCAGTGTATTTCACTCGGTCCCGGGGCGGCATTTTGGCGGCAGCCGTGGGCACGGGAATTCTCGTGATCATGACGATTTCAGTCGCCCACCGGCGGGGAGCTCGATGGTTTGGGCCGTTGCTGATCGCGATCCCTCTGATCGGCTTAGGAATTTCTGCTTACTTATTCTCGGGCTGGGACGACTCCCAAGAACTGCGACACGCTACCACCGTCAACATCCTCGACAACGACTGCCGACTCTACTTCATGGGCATCGCCCTGACTTGCATTTCAGCGCACCCATGGCTGGGCGGAGGCAGCCAGAGCTTCAGCTGGGAATCGCTGCAAATTTTGAGCCAGGATTTGATGGGGGCTGTCGGCAACAAGCCGGAAATGGTTCACAATGAACTTCTGCAAGCGGCGACTGACTACGGCCTAATCGGAGCAGGTTTGCTGATCGGCTTGCTGACCGCTTCGGCTTTCATCGCTCTACTTGCGATTTTTTTGCCCGAGACCTCAGAGAAGTCGCCGTCGGGTAGTAGCTGGCACGTTGGTGGCATCGCGGGCCTTGCTGGGATGTTTGTGCAGTCCTGCTTCAGCTTTGTATTCCATCTTTTGCCCGGCATCGTTTTACTTGGAATCTGTCTTGGTGCCAGCTCTCGATCCACCACCACGCCCGCCTCCAACCGGAGAGGGATGGTTGCCAAATCGATTCAGACCTTGGCCATTCTTGGGTGTCTTTTCCTATTGATTCCAGCCGGATGGAAAGGATCTCAAGTGACTCAAATTCTATGGCCCACTTACTTCAGCAAGGCCTCCCGCCCCAGCAATGATTCAAGCTTAGCTGCCCTTGCCAAGGCCATTCAAATTTGGCCGCAGGCAGAATTCCACAAAATGCGAGCCATGATTTTGCATCGTTCATTCAGTTCGGCCTCTGGTAGTCAAAAGGCAGCCATGGCCCGCGCCGCAATGTCCGAGTTCCATCAAGCGGGTGAATTGAATCCGAACGAGCCTTCCCACTTCGTAAACCAAGCCAACCTCCTGAGCTATCTCAAACAAGACGCTGATGCCGAACGGGCTTATCATCAAGCGATCCAACTCCAAGGAGGCATGGAATCAGGCTACCGTGCGCATTTCTACCTTGCCACCCACCACTTCAACCAAGGCCGCCGAGCCTTATTTGAAAACAAAAACACGAAAGCGCGCGAGGCGTTTGAAAAAGCCGCCACGGAAATCGAACTGGCTGCCGCACAATCGTCGTCCCACGTGATGGGCGATGAGGGACGCCTGAGACGAATTTCCATCCACGACAATCTTGGCAGCACTCGGGAGAATACCGGAAATCTCAAAGGCGCGATGGAATCGTATCAAGCTGCAGCCAGCATCCCTGGCGGAGAAGCTGTGCATTATCGCGAAGGCGTCTTACTCAGCAAAACTGCCAATGCCTTGTCGAAAAATCGCCACCCCGGAGAAGCACTTGGCTACTTCATTGAGGCCAGACGAAGGATCAGCATGGCGCCTGGCGTACCCGAACGGGTGACTCCTCTGGAAAAATCCCAGTTCACCACCCAACTCGACCAGACCATCAACTCAATGAAGGAGGCGAAAATCGAAGCCATCCCCTGCCCTGAAACCCCGCGCTAGGTTCCTTTCACTTAAGTTTCGCGAGCGTCATGCTGCCCATCTTCCCCGCCCATCCTACTAGAGATTCTTGATCTGCCCCCACTGAATTTGCTTCTCGGAAAATCCTGCTAGAAATTTTTGAAGTTTCGCATCGGCCTCTTGGACGGATATTTCCTGTTCGATCCAATCCATTTTCCCATACCACATCGAAACCGATGCGTAAGCCCAGCGTTGGTCCATCCCTCTCACCAAGCGATCTTTCATGTCAATGAACGTCCGCGCCAAATGATCGTTGGTCACCGCGTCGTGCCCGACAAAAAAATAGTAGGTCAGGCACTTCATTTTTACATATTCCTCGCGATTCGAATTGCTGGGAACCCTCCTCGACTGGATCGAAACCAAACGCTTGGTGATCAACTGACGCCCATTGGCAAGCTTCAGCGTACAATCTCCAGACTCCATGATTTGATGCCCTTGAGCTGGCATGCATCGCTCTGGCCGGTGGATCGAGTTGTTCAAATCCGAACCCGATAAGACGATCGAAAGATCCAAACGATCTGGCACGACATAACCATCCAAGTCAAACTCCCCAGGCCTTGCCGCGAGACAAATCGCTTTGGAAAAACGGGTATCCGTCGACAATGTTCCCAGTTCCTCCGGACTCGCAACCTGCTTGCGAAACTGCCACTCGCCCGAGTGATCTGGCAAATCCATGATCACCGCCGATTCTGCGACCTTGCCGACTTTCGGCAAAACATAAATTGCACTCAGGGTGACGCCCAAAAATAAGGGCAATATCCAATGGGGTTTCGTCATGACTCGGAAATCGTTGCGCTAGAATCCTCGCTTGAACGCGTCACCACAACGCGTCTCAGCTTGCGTTGCTTGGACTTCCGCCAAGGCACCCCACCCTCAAGCGACGAGTGGAGAAGCAGCAGTAGCATCATTGAAAATGGATAGAAAAGCAGTAACCCCGACCAATCATGCCATGTATGAGTCGCCCACTTTGCGTTGCCATATTCCGCGATCACGAAGATCGAAATCACCCGAAGCGCATTCCCGACAATGGCCAAAGGAAATGCTGCTAGAAAAAGCACCGTCTTCTTCCAAAGTGCCATCTTTGCAATGAACGCCCACGCGGCAGAAATCATCAAAAGCGCCATCAGCGAACGGATACCGCTGCACCCTTTGGCAATGTCCAATGGCTCCCAAGCCCCTTTGATCGGCAGGACTTTGGTGCCCTCCACATACGTTTCGACCCCAAACAACCCGGACCCATGGTGGGCCAGCGAGGTAGCAATCAATTGAAGATGCGTCGTGGCCTGCTGAAAGCTCGGTAGCGGTATCGCGAGCCAAAAGAAAAACAAGGGGAACGTCAGGATTTTCGCAACCCTCCAGCCCCACAAGTAACAAGCGCCCCCCCAGAAAAAAAATGGCAAACCCGCCATGGCAATCCGCGGTTGGAGCGTGCGGAAAGCGGCAACGTAGAAGATCACTCCAACCCACAGAACCCCCAAGCCCCACCAACTGCCCTGACCACTCACTCTTTTGAGGTCTTTGAATCGATACATCACCAATCCAAGGATCACAAAAGGAAACATGAGCCCGTGCTCGTAGTCAGAGTCTCCGTCTTCCAGGAAACGGACTCTGACCTTCGCTCG
>JAPJNB010000001.1 GCA_026461385.1 Akkermansiaceae bacterium | reverse complement strand
GTATTGGCCGGGAGCAACTTCGCAGAAGTTACCGCCAGATCCACCCGGAGACGGGATGACAAACGGGCAATCAGCGGCAAAACCGTGCGCCGCGTAGCCGAAAAATGATCTAACTTCGGATTTAGGGCTTAAATCTCTAATGTGCCTTAATAAATTCCACAGGTACAATGATGTGTGACGGATAAATACCAAAAAATGTCCGAAGTATTCCAGATAATTATCTTTTTTATGCCTCTCCAAATGACATCCTCATTTCGATTGAACGCATTCGCGTTGGCCGCTTGAACCCTCCAAGAAAAACAAAAATGAAAGAATACATTAAAATTATCTCTGTATTAGCTGCCATCACAACCCCGCTGGTAGGCGCGTCTAATGAGGAGCTGATCATCAATGGCAGCTTTGAGACGGGGACCCCACCCAGGAAGGGCTCCTATAAATTAGTCTCTGGTAGCAATGTCACGGGTTGGACTACGACTCCTTCTAATTGGTATATGCAGTCATCGTTCTGGGGCAGTGGTGGGCCAGCGGGTGGTGGAAAGATGCTCGTCAATTTGAACGGCACCGCGCCACTATCCCAAAGTTTCTCTGTGAACGCAGGGACAGAATACACGGTGAGCTATTTCGAACTAAGACGAGGCTACGGGGGCCGTATGGATGCGACTCTGGATCTCGCTGGCGGGACGTTTACCGTTTTTAGCCGTGGAAAACCTGTGGCAGTCACCGCCAGCTCGGCGACTCGCATTGTGCAGACAACCGCTATAAACAACGCCTGGAAGTTGCACAGCTTCAAGTTCATCCCGAATACCACCACGACGGCGACATTGACCTTCCGCAACCATTTTAAGGCTGGCGTGTTAGGTGACAACGACGGAGTCTTTGTGGACTTGGTTCGCATTGTCCCACACAAACCATAGATTTTCTTTTAAAATAAGGGTTTGCCGTCGATGAGTGAGGATAACGGTATCAAGTCATTTTCTCAGAAAAAAGTAGATTTCCTTGCAGACTCAGGGTTTGCCGCCGACAGATGGGGTAATGGCATGACGAAAAACGATACTAGATAAATTGCGCCCGAGCTTTTGGCTTGGGCTTGCCTCATTTTCTAGTGAAGCCTCTAATGATCCGGGATAGAGGGCTATTTTTTATTACCTTCCACCGGCTTATTCAATTGTTCGCGGTCGGGCTTGGTCATGATGCTAACAGGGTTGAATCGAGCTCGTAGGCCAAACTTCATTTTCTCCATCCCTCGGTCGTGAGCTCCCATGTCCGGCTTACCCCCGTTGACCGCTTCACAGAAGTTCGGGATGACTGCCGCCGCACCAGCACCCTTGCTATCGGCGGCTAGTTGGAACAATCCAGTTTTCGTCTTAGGGTCAAATCCTGCGGTCGGAACATACCGGGGAACTCCCGATACGCCGTGTGATTCGTGGGCTGAGGGAAACGCCCCGGACATGAGATCATCGTCGAAATCATTATCTTCATGGGCGCGACTGTCCGCGACGCTCCACCGCTCTCCCTCGCGGAGGTGCAGAATATTATTTCGCGTCGTGCAATGTTTGATGACCCTGCCGCCATCGCCCAGTCCGCTGGCACCCAAGTTGTCCTGAAACACGGTGTTATTGAAAACATACATGTGTCCCGTCATCCACTTCTCGCCATCCGCGTAGCCCATCTTCATGAAAGGCCCGTGGGTCATGTCCCAGCTACTGCCCGGAGGGCTATAACAATGTCCTGAGATATTCCGCCAAACGTATAGTGGTCCAATGGATACCGGTGCGTTAGCGATGGGAATCAACACATCCTCAAGGTAGTTGTTCCAGATTCGCACATTCTGATCGCCGCCCTCGGCCTCAATGCCATCATCCCAGCAGTTTGCGATGTAGTTGCCATAGAGATCGCTGTCCGCCCCCGGGAACCCTCGGTAGCTGCCATTTTCACCAGCACCCAGTCCATCGTTGAAATAGTGGTCCTTGTCTGACCAGCACTCATTGAAACGAAAAACGTGATTGCCCTCAGACTCCCAGAACACAATCGCCTGCGGGCCCGCTGGATGCGTGGACGGGCCGTGTTTCTCCGCCCAGCTGTTGGAGTCCCACGATGGATGATGGATTTTGCAGCGCTGAATGACTACCGCTTTAAGGTCTTTGTTTTTGCTGAAGACCCCGGCCTGATAGTTAACGCCCCAACCCTTCTCATCCTCGCTGCCCCACTGGCTGATATCGCAGTTTTCGATTACGATGTGATGGCCGCTGAAGATCCGGATCCCGTGCTGCTTCACATTCTTGATAGTGAAACCTCGCAGGATGATGTAGCTAGCATCCACGGAGATGCCTACATCATCCTGATTGCCCGTATCGATGGTGCAACCCGTGCCGTCATAGACCACATAAGCAGAGGCGTTTCCTGACTCGCTTACCTTGAGCGTAGTGTTACGACTTGATACTTTGATGGCGGGTCTTACGGGAAAGTCTTCGCTCCATGTGGTTCCGCTGCACTCGGCGCGCAGATCGGTCCCGTCAAGCGTCAACGCGATCTCGTAGGTGGTGGCGGGCTTCAGGTTCACCAAGCTGCCGCGATAATCTGCCCTGCATTCTGACGTTGCGACCGGATTGGAGCGCAGTGGAAGTCCAACCCGCCACAACTTCTCACCCGCCTCGCGGAACCGGACAGAAACTTCACGTTCGGCACCTTCCTGTGCGGGCGACCAATAGATGCTGATGCAGTGGAAGGTCGGGACCAAGGAAACTTGTGACGCCCCTCTCTCATAATCGGTCTCGGCAACAGCCGTGCGGAAAAGCAAGACCATGCAGACGAACCGCAACAGACTGGATATTTTCTTTCTCATTCAACTCTCTGGTTTTTCGATGTTTCATCTTGGTCGCTTGGCACGAGCGATAGCAATCCCGAACACAACCCCTCGACGCGGAGATAAAGGCCTGACGAAGAGCAGGCCCAAGCAAATTGCACCAGGCTTTCCAGACCCTCCAATTTCCGAGCTCATCGATTGCCCAAGCGCTCGACGAATTCGTCGAGCAGCGACTTCAGGCGCGGCTCGGGGGCGATGACGGTGGGCTTGTCGAAGCCGAGCCAAATCGCGGTCGCTCCGCCGGGACCAAGCCGCAAGGTCCATGCATCCCGCTCCGATCCCGTGGCACCCGTAAACGTGCGTGTGCCTCCTGCATTCTTAAGAACGCTCGCGGCATCCACGGCGGCACCGGGGCTCAATGCCGGACTCAAGACAGGCTTGGCTTTGTAAATGACCTCTCCCGCAGCGTCCCGGATTTCCTGGACCATGTAGGGCCTCGCGCGCTTGCCTTGGTTGCCGAGGGTGGCAAGCCCGACCGACATTTCTAACGGAGTCGCCGCGACCGAGCCGCGGAATAGGTCCTCGGTTTGGAGAAATGGCCCTGCGATCCCGCAGCGTTTCGCGAGTCGTTCGACCTCAGCTGGGCCGATCTGGCGACCGGTTTGGACTGGCTTGCCCGGAAGCACCAACTTGCCGCGTTCGGCCGCCGCCGCCGCCACAAATGGCTCGAACGCAGAACCCAGGTCTCGGCTCGAGCGAGTCCGGTCAAATCGCGAGTGGCTGTAATTCCGCCCGCCGATGAGCGCCAACGTCGCACCACTGCGTGTCTCGGTCGTCACGGCTGCATACTGGATGTACGCAGGCTCCGTCCCCGCAACATGGGCCGCCTCGATCGGGTGAGACCACGATTTTTCATGCTCCAAATCCTCAACCGCCCGGGTGAGCTCCAACTCTAACCGGTTTTGCCAACCCGCATCGATCGTCGTCTGCACGTGTAGGCCGCCGCTCCGGATGTCACCATCTTCAAGGATGCGATCCAGCTCGCGGCGCACCGCCTGCAACGCGTAGGACGTTTGCGATTCACGCTGCTCCTCACTGACGAGCTTGATCGGTTCCGCCACGATGCGGTCGCGATGCGCTTGGTCGATGGCTCCCATGACGATCAGTCGGTTGAGCGTTTGGTTGCGTTGCTCGATTGCCGCGTCAAAATCCCGGAACGGTGAAAATAGGTGAGGCCCACGGATGATGCCGACGATCATCGCGCACTCGCCCTCGCTGAGGTCCTTGGTGGTCTTGCCGAAATACGTGCGTGCCGCCTGTTCGATGCCATCCGCTCCTGCGCCGAAGTAAATCCGGTTCAGGTAGTGGGTCATGATTTCCTCCTTGGAATAAGAAGACTCGACTCGCAACGTCAGCGCGATTTCCAGAAATTTCCGATGCAACGACTTCTGCTTCATTTTGAAAGAATTCCGCGCAAGCTGCATGCTGAGTGTCGATGCGCCTTGGGTGAAATCCCAGTCCTTGAAGTTGCGGATCGTGGCCCGCAGCAACCCACGGACATCCACGCCGCAATGCTCAAAAAACCGGGCGTCCTCGCGGGCGCACAGCGATTTCACCAAAAAATCAGGGATGTCCGCCCGCTTGACGAGTCTCCGGCCCTCGCCGCCCGGCGCGGTGATTTCCACCCCCTTGCGGTCGTAGTAAAGCGTGCCAGCCGGCAATTTAGCGACCTCGGCCATGTCGAACCGCATCGCAAGCGAGTAGTAAAAGTAGGCAAACCCCACCAACCCGATCGAACCGACCACCATGAGCTGAAACGCGAGAGTCACCGCGCCATGCAGCCACTCGGGAAGCCATCGCTTCCAAAATGACGAGGGGGTGATGGGGCGCCAGGTGGACATGGAAAATCAGAGGTAATCCGGGGATGATGTCCGAAAATCTGGACTTGGGCAAGCTCTGGCGATCGCCAGCAGCGGAAATCGCTCCAATCGCCGCAAGCGCTGGCAAATTTCAATTCCTCCGCTTGCAACGCTGCCCATCGCCTTCCAAGGTACCCACGCAAAGAAATTGTCCCGCAGAAGCACTTGAACAAACCTATTTTATCGGAGCGCAACCTCCTTCTTCTGCTCGCGACGGTGCAGTTCACCCAGATCATGGACTTCATGGTCATGATGCCACTGGGGCCGCAGTTGATGCGGGAGCTGAAAATCTCACCCAAGGAATTCGGCGGATTGATTTCCTCGTTCGCCCTCACCGCAGGTGTGGTTGGACTGCTTGCCGCACCCTTCATCGATCGCTTCGACCGACGCAAGTTGCTGCTATTTTGCTATGCGGGTTTCACGTTGGGCACCCTCGCTTGCGGGCTGTCGAACAGCGGCTCGAGCTTGTGGTGGGCGCGCGCGATTTGCGGAGCCTTCGGCGGGGTCAGCGGAGCCACCATCATGACCATCGTCGCCGATGTGGTGCCGATGGAGCGCCGTGCCCGTGGCATGGGGATCATCATGACCGCCTTCTCGGCCGCTGCTGCTTTGGGCGTTCCTTGCGGACTCAAGCTCGCACAAATTTGGAAATGGGAAGGCCCTTTTCTCGCGGTGGCGATGGTCGCCGCAGTGGTCTGGATCGGGCTATTCCGGATTCTTCCCCCCGTGCGTGGGCACCTAACGGGTGAAAAATTGAACTCTGCCAAGAATTTCATCGGGCTTCTCAGTAAGCCAAATGCGTGGATCGGGTTGGTCCTGATGATGGCGCTGGTATTTGGTCACTTCACGGTGATTCCCTATTTCTCCGCCTTCCTTGTCAGCAACGCGAGGCTCCCTGAGAGCAGCCTTTTCATGGTTTATCTTACGGGAGGGATCGTCACGATTTTCACGGGGCCGTTCATCGGCAAGTTGGCAGATCGTCACGGTCGCTACCGGATTTTCGTGATTCTCATCATCGGGGCGTGCGTGTCGATTCACCTCTTGACCACTGCGGGCCCGCTTCCCTTGTGGCACACCTTGCTCTTGGTCGCTTGCTTTTTCACGTTTGCCAGTGGCCGATTCGTGCCGGGTCAGGCGACGATTTCCATGGCCGTGCCACGCGGGCAGCGGGGTGCCTACATGAGCCTCATCGCCTGTTCGCGCGACCTCGCCTCCGGCCTCACTGCAAGCCTAGGTGGCCACATCATTGCGCAGGGGCCCGGTGGCAAGCTCCTCCATTTTGAGCGTCTCGGCTGGATCGCCATCGGCGTGAGCTTCTTCAGCCTCTGGATTTTCAAGCAGGTGAAGTCGGTGGAATGAGGGTTCGAGCGCGGATCATTATCCACTTCCCTTCAGGGCCCGAATCACGAAGACTCTGGCAAAAGCATTTCGCACACAAACTCAACTCTGAGATCTCACCAGTTCATGTCACCACCACCTGCTCCAAGTCCGTCCAACTACCGAACGCTCGCATGGGGCGGTTTCGTCGCCATGCTACTTTCCTGCATTGCCGCGGTGATGGTCCATTCCTATCTCGTCGACACCGTGACCCACCGGCTTTGTGAGGCGGCGGACCAAGGCATACCGGTGGAAAAGCGGATGCCGGTATTCTTGGATGGGATCGCCATGGACGGCTACACGTGGAACCGCCACGCCGAAGTGCTCGGGAAAGATGGCTCATGGCGTCTCCGCAATACCGATTTCGACAACGCGCCCGATGGCCGCAAGGTCTACTGGAACTCGGCATTTGCCTGGTACTTGCGTGGGTTGGGTGAAATTTACCGCTCGGTGACTCATGAGCCATTGCGCCATAGCATTTTCCGGATGTCGATCTGGGCGAATCCGATTCTTTTGGTAATCGCGCTGGCGGCATTTGCCACCGCCACCGCTCGGCGATTTGGCCCCCTCTGCGGCTCGGTGATTGCGTTCGGGATGGTGGGCATCGGTTCATTTTATGAGGGATTCATGCCGGCCTACCCGGACCATCACGGCATCATTGCCTTCGCGTGCCTCGGAACATTATTTGGCATCGCGTGGGCCGGCGCCGGTTGGGTCCAAAGCCCTGATGGCACGGACTTCGCCAGCCCTCGATCGCTGAAACAAGCGAGACAAGGCATGATTTTATCCGCCATTTGCGGAGCGGCGGGCCTTTGGATCAGCACGATTTCGACCGCGATCATTCTTGGGACCATTGGAGTCGGGGTCTTGGTGGCCGTGTTTTTCTTTGGCCGTGAATCGTTGGGACTCAAATCCGATGAAAAATCGAAGCTGACTTTCCATCCGGAGCTATGGAAAACATGGTCCGTTTGGGGTGCCGTCGCGAGCCTCATCTTTTTTGTCTTGGAGTTCTTCCCCTCCGAGATGTCGATGCATCTTGAGATCAACCATCCGCTTCATTCGCTGGCATGGTTTGGGGGTGGCTGCATCATCGCTTCGGTTTCCCGGTGGTTCATCCAGCCCGATGCGAAGCGTGGACCCTTCCCATGGCGCACCCTCGTTTTGCCCGCAATCGGATGTTGCATTGCCCCCGCGCTGATTCTGCTAGGGGATGCCCGAGTCTATTCACCGAAGGACGCATTCTACTGGCAATTGCTGAAGAACATCGTGGAGTGCATGCCGATCACCTCCTTGGTTGAAATTCGTCACCTGAGCTGGCAGCAGGCCATCGGGTGGATGCCATTGCTGGTCATTGCCACGGGCGTTCTGTTGTGTTTCCGATCCGTCGGGCGAGGAACGAAGGCGCTGCTGGTTTGCATGCCCATCCCGATCATCGTCCTCATCGGCTTGCAATTCTATCAGATCCGTTGGGGCACCGTGAGTGGCCCACTCTATCTCGCGCTTGCTGCCATCGTCATCCCCCAGCTTTGGCGGAGCATGCTGCGCAATCGGCTGGCCCAGGTGGTCGCCGTGGGACTCATCGGCGGATTTGCCTATCTCACTTCTTTCGATACGCTTCGCTTCCGCTTCGAACCGATCTATGAACAGTACAGTGGCGGAACCAATTTGACTCTCAACACCGACCAAGCCATGGCGCTTCTGCATCGCCAGATGGCGCGCTCCATCCTCGACAGCGCAGGCGACACCCCGGTCGTGTTGTTGAGCAGCCCTAACAGCTCGTGCATGCTCTCGGCGTTTGGCGGCTTCCGCACGATTGGCACGCTCTACTGGGAAAACATCGAGGGCCTCAAAGCCGCGGCAGCGGGCCTCAACAGTCAGAGCGACGATGAAGCACTCGCCTTCATCAAAAAGCATGGGGTCACCCACATTTCCATGATGACATGGGAGAACTTCATTGAGCCTTACTTCCATATCCTGTATCCGAAACCCGTCCCGGGCATCACCTTTGAAAAGTCGTTTGGCAAGCGAGCCCTCAACGACAAGGCCATCCCCATTTGGTCTCAGCCGCTTCCATTTGCGGTGCCTCCTTTTTGTGCTGGCCTCAACCAAATGGTACTCATGCTCCGTGTCGCCCCTGGACAAAGTCTCAACGAGGCGAAATTCCACATCGCCCAGTACGCGCTCGTCGCCCAAGGCCGAGCCCAAGAAGCGGAAACGATTTTCAAAGACATCCTCAAAGACGCGCCGGACAGCAACTTGGTTCACCTCGAGCTTTCCAAAATTTACTTTGCGCAGGACAAGTTCCGAGAAGCTGTCGATGAGGCCAGCGCGGCGGTGAAGTCCGTTGCTCCCGAGGTCCGCGAGCCAATTTTAAAAGGGCTGGCTGACCAACTCGCCGCCAAGGGCCAAAAAGATCTAGCCGCGGAAGTCATGAACCTGATTAAAAAACCCTAACCCGTTCGGACGCGCCAAAAAAGGCACTTCGGCCTCCGCAATCGACGTTTAAGCC
>JAPJNB010000092.1 GCA_026461385.1 Akkermansiaceae bacterium | reverse complement strand
GTGCTACCCAGCGCACCACCATTGGCAATCTCGACCTCTCCACTAGCAACACTCACCTTGCCACGGAAATCGGCGGAAGAAGCCGCGAGAGTCAATCTCCCAGAGCCCGTCTTGTTCAGCTCACCGCTTCCCGCGAGGCCACCCGAGAGACTCAAATTATTTGAGATTTCTGCCGTAACCCTCGAATCACCACTTCCATTCACCGCAAATGATGCCTTCACCTCGCGATTCGTGGCACCATCGACGTCGGACAACTTTCCACCCTCACCCAAATCCAAGGTTCCTGTCTCTGCGGCAGACCCAGAAAGCTTGACCGTCCAGCTGCTCAACCGGCTTGCACCGCCTTGGCGAACGTCTGCGACCATCAAACTCCACTTGTCACTCGCCAACCACGCACCATTCAGAGCCGCCAGGCCATGAGTCACGGAAGAAGAATCATAGGCAGCAGCAGCCGCGTATGGGTTGATTCCGAGCCTACCATCGGCTTTGTAAGTTCCCGAGCTTGAATCAATCCCGAACACATTGACCGCATCACCAGAGTCGTCAAATTTTAGGTTGATTGAGGAAAGCGAACTTCCCCATGGAGTGGTCGCTGTCGCCCCTTCCCGATTCAACAATACCGCGACACGCTCATCCTCAGAGGCAGTTCCATGCGTGAGGGTCGCATACAAGTCGCCGAGGCGCATGACATTGCCGGTAGCACTTGTGAGCACGAGATCAACATTCACATCACTTACGGCCGAAAGCCCGGTGTTAGAAATCGTTCTCACGTCGACCCACTGCCCACGATCTGGAATATCCGCGCCAACCGAGAAGGTCTTTTCAATACGGATCTGAGCCTGCGCGTGTCCGGCGGACAGTGCCGCAGTCAAAAACAACCATGAGAGCTTTGATTTCATTAAATCGTTGGGTGTGAGGATAAGTCATCGATCGCCTAAATTCCACCATCAGCGCTTCGCCCTGAAGAACTGATGGGCGTTCCAATCTGCCGCATGGTCTCCCGCACGGCTGAAGTTGACCGAGAAAGAGCCGGTTGCACCGGTCGAAACCGACCCCGCAGAACTCCACGTGGTGAGATCCGTTGAGTACTCAATCTGATAGGTCTGGCCCGGGACACCGATGAAGTCATGAGAAACTCGGGTCGTGGTTCCATCGAAAGCTGCCGTCCCCTTTTTGACGAGTTGCAGGGTGATCGGCGGCAGGCTTGCCTCAGCGGTCAAGGTGACCGTGCCGTTGCCGGAGTTGGTTCCATCACTGACCGCATAGGTGAAGGTGTCAGATGCTGCGCTGGAAGGGGTGAAGAAAATCCAACCTGCATCTGCCCCGGTCCCAAGCACCACCGAATTTCCTGTGCCTGCGGTGACTCCCGTAATCGTCAACCCTGAAGTGCTCGCTGCCCCAACACTGGTAATCCTCGAATCATTGGCTAACAACTCAGAAACTCGGATACTGATCGCCGAATGATCCGCAGGCTTGGTGAGGCTATCAGCTCCCACGATGACACCAGCAATGAAGTAACTATTCTCCGCGCTTCCCGTGTAATTTGAATCGGTGGAGGTCGCCGTCACCTTGTAAAGCCCCGGGGCAGTAGGCGCCGTGGCCGATGTCGAATAGGTCGTTCCATCGCGCCCGACGTAGCTGTAAGAGAATCCAGAGACACCGTTAGAGACCGTCACCACCCCACCCGAGAACGTCAGCGATGTAGGATCCAAAGTCGCGACCGTGATGTTCGCCGTGGTCGTCGAGACGGAACTCAGACTGTAATTTGCGGCTGCCGCTCCGCTTAGGGCAGCACCGGTCAAGGTCACTGTCTTCCCGTTGCCCAAGCTGGAAGTGTCGAACGTAGCGGTTCCACCCGTCAGACTTACCACATCCGAACCTACCACTCCCGAAAGGGAGCGAGACGCCACCACAGCAGCAGTCGATCCGTCATAGGCTTTGTTTGATGCAGTAAAGCTGCCCGTCAGAGCCTTTTGGTTTACCGTCACGCTCACCGTGGTACTTGCGGAGTTGTAGTTGGTCGTGTCTGCCGGGGAGAAAGTCACACTCTGATTCGCCGACCCAGCGTTGGGCGCGGTCGAGAGCGTGGTGAAGGCGAAGGTTCCCGCCACACTAGCCGTTCCCGTGGTCAATTCGGAGCTCGCCAACGTCTGCCCATAAGTGATCGCACTGGCCGTTGGCGCCACCGTGATGGAGGGCGCTCCCTTCGCGATGTTAAAGGTGAGATTGGCGGCCGAGCTGGTTCCTGCCGAGTTGGAGGCGGTCACCGAGACCACAGTACCCGTAGCAGCCGCGGATGGCGTGCCGGTGATGGCGCCTGTAGTTGTGTTCAACGAGAGGCCTGCTGGCAGTGTCCCGCTGCCAATCGCGTAACTGGCAGGCGTTCCCGTGGCGCTGATGCTGTAGCTAAGCGACGTACCAACCGTTCCTGCCACGGTCGCCGGGGTAACGACGGGTATTTGGACTAAGGTTCCAGTCACACGGAGTGCACTCGGACCACCGGTGGCGGTACTTGCCACCGCACCTGTCCCACTAAACTGCGTCGTTGAGCTGATGATTCGGAAGGTGACTGAACTCAAGCCGCTAAAACCGGAGCTGGGTAGCTTGATCGCACCGAGTAGCTGTGAAGATGTTGAGACATCGAAATACCCGATGATGGAAGCGTAGCTGTCCACGCTCGAACGAACTTCGAACCAGCCAGGTCCAGTGTTTCCGCTGATACCCCAGTTACCGTAAAGGATTTGGTCGTTCAGATCCAAGCGGTATCCCGTGGCCGCAGTAAGGGTCACCGTCAGGTAATTCGAGGAGGAGTTCCACCCGCTGGAATTATACCTCGCAGTTGACGACACACCGGTGAGGCCAACTCTCGCAAGAGCACCACTGCTTAGGTTTGTAGCGTTTGACGTCGCCGCCAACGGACTCGTCGCTATGCCGCTCCAACTAGGATTCCAAGTGGCGATCGATGAGGCCGCCGCGCGGACCTGAACGGTAAAGCTTCCCCCGGGCGCAGTCCCATCCTCCTGCACCATGACAAAATAGGTCCGTCCGACGACGAAGTTCGTGGCGATGACGGTCTCTTCAGCCACGCCGGCCAGTTGGCCAATGACCAAAGGAGTCGGGGTCGTGTACGCAGTTGGAGCTGTGTTAAAGGAAGCCCCAGTGCCCTCGTAAACGCGAATGTCTGGATCCATGTCCGCAGATCCCCCGGCGACCGTCAGAGTGTGGCTGGTGCTTGTTGCGACGAATTTGTACCAGACGTCGTTTAGTGTGCTCGTTGGAGAAAAGCTCGGGGTTGACCCTACAAACGTGCCATTCGTGGAGGCGGCTCCGACAGTCAATGCAACAGCAGTTCCGGTGGTGTCATTGGTAGCCGGCGGAGCCAGCAAGTTGAAGGCAGATGAAGCCAAGGACGACAATGACCCTGAGCTGAAGGTAATCGTGGCACCCGTCACCCCCGCGGCGCTGGTCGCAGTGAGACCACTGAAAGTCGCTGCTCCACTCACCGCCGCCACCGTAGTGGTACCACCTAGAGTCCAAGTCCCCTGCGTGGCGGCCGCAGTCACGTTGGCCGTGCTAGTAGTGACGTTGTTGTAAAGGTCGAGCAAGCGAACCACGGGCTGGGCTGCCAGCGCCGCTCCGTTGCTGGCTGGCGCAGTCGGTTGCGTGACGATTGACAGCTTCACCGCAGTTCCGGCGCCGATGGACTGGGTCACCGTACCGTTGCTGTGGCCGGTGGCAACGACCACGATACTCTTCGAGCCGCTGCTCTGCAGAAGCGCGCTGAGGGCAGGGTCGAAAACGATCTTGCCGCTGGTGCCCGTGGAGTAAGCCGCTTGAGAAAGCGTGGAACCCCCGACTGTGACGGAAGTGATCGAACTCCTCCACAAGCTACTGGTCTCGCTGAAGGTCACCTCAAAGGAGTTATCCACTGTCGCACCCGAGGCAGCCGTCAGCGCGGGGGCTGTCGCTTGGGTGATGTCGGCCGTCAGGATCGGCTGGGAGGGGATGCTGTAATTTGTGGTGGGGGCTGTATAGGTTCCAGTCGTTACCAACGCCTTGGCACTGCCTACCAGGGCGTCACCAAACGCCCAGGTCACGCTATCCAGCACACCATAAGATTCTCCGTTGGCCAGACCGGTATAGACTGCTGTTCCAGTAACGTTTGCGGTCGTGGTGCCATCGTAGGTCTTGTTAGCACTGCTCGAGATAAGCCCAGTGATGGTCAGGGTCTTAGCAGTCACGCTGTTACCTGTAGCGGCTGTGGCCAAGTTCTGCGTGGTGGCCCCTCCACCCGCGATGGAAATGTTTTGCGAATTATAACTACCGGTCACAGCCGCCGTAGCTGCCAAGCGCGCATAGATCGTGGTCTCGGCCACCACACCATTGCTGATTGTCAAATTGACCGAAGAAGAGAATCTCGTGCCATCAGTGGAAACCTCGAAACCGGTCGGCGCACTGACAGTCAAATTGTCACCCGTCAGCGTCACGCCCGAGACTGTGAAGGTCTCCGTCGCAGACGGCGTACCGTAAGTCACACTCTTTGCGGCCAGAGAGGCCTTCGAGAGGGTAATCGTTGGCACCGCAGGAGCCAACGGCGTTTCCTGGGTCGTGCCGCTGGCGGCACCGCTACCGGCAGAGTTCACTGCTCGGATCTGGACATCATAGGTTGTGCCGTTGTTCAGACTGCTGATGACCAGTGGGCTACTGGTATTGGCCGGAGAGCGCGCAGTCCAGTTGGAGCCCCCATTGACGGAGTATTCATAGTTGGTAACGCTAGCCCCTCCATTGGAGGACGGGGCGCTAAACGCCACACTCAGTTGTCCGTTCCCAGCGGTGATCGAACTGATCACTGGAGCCACCGGCACAACGGCCGAGATACTTGCCGACAAGCTAGGTTGCGTGAGCGAATAATTCGTCGAAGGAACGCCATAACTGCCAGAGCGCGAAAGCGTTTTATTTGCCCCCACCAAAGCGTCAGCAAAGGCCCACGTCACGTCACCCGTCACCGCAAAACTTTCGCTATTCGCGAGCACAGAATAAGTGGGAGTGCCCGTTACCGTGACATTCGTCGTATTGTCCCAGTCCTTGTTTGAAGCGGTCAGACCGGTGATCGTCAAAGCCTTGGCGGATACCGTGCTCGAGGTGGTGGCCACATTCACCGAGTTGGCGCCGCTCGAGGAAAGCACAACATTTCCGCTGTAGGGCGAACCCGCGACAGTGGCTGTTGCAGAGAGTCGGATGTAAACGGGTGTCGAAGCGATCGTGCCAGAAGCACCGACCACAAGGGGAGATCCGCTTTTTCCAATGGTGGAAGTGAAGTTCGAAGTGGTTGCTAACTCGTAGCCAGCAGGCGGGGTCAACGTGACTCCAGTGGCCATGCTCAAGCCGGAGACTGAGAAGTTTCCCGGGGTTGCGGTAGCCGTTCCGTAGGTGGTCGAGAGTGCCGCTAATGAACCCGTGGTGGAGATCGTTGGATTCGTCGCAACGAGCCCTAGGACGCTGATGTCAGCTGCGGTGCTATTCGTTCCGTCATCATAGAGCGCGAATGTTCCCGTGGTCGCTGAATTGCTATAACCAAGCAAACGTAGGGTGATGGTCTTGGATGAATCAACACTCTGCAGGTCGGTGACCGCGGACAAATCGACTTCTGCGGCATCATTCACTCCATTAACTGCCCAAGCCATCTCGCTTCCAACATTGGTATAGTTCCCGCCCGTGCTATACTGCCATTGACCCTTTTTAGGACCTGCCGTATTGGAGTAGATTTTTGCTGCGGGAATCTTCGAGAGCGAAACCTTGTAACCAGCATTTGCCTTAACCGTGAGAGAGAGATGCGTCCCCGAGCTGATTGCAGCCGTGGCATTTGCAGTGATCGATCCCATGTAGCCACCCCATTCTCTGGGGTAGGTGGTGCCATTGTAGGTAATCCCGCTGCCCCGTGTGAATCCAGTCACGGTGAGATTGCCTGCAGTGGTTGGCGTCGGACAGCTCGTAGCCGTCATCGTAGTCGCGGAAATATCCCAAGCCGCAAGACTCTGATTGACCGTGAGTGTTTGAGTGACACTCAATGCGGCGCTATAATTGGTATTGCCCGCTTGGCTGACGGTGATCGTGGTCACCCCACCACTTAGCACCGTGACCAAGCCGGTGCTTGGATCAACACTCGCGACCGACGGCACCGAGCTGCTGTAGCTCAAGGCCAATCCCGAACTGGCAGTCCCGCCAACCGAGTAGCTCACATCGCCAACGAGCTTGGTGACGGCAGCCGTCACCCCCGAAATGCTTTGGCTTGCCTGAGTGATGTCTGCGGAGAGATTGCTCGGCTGGACAAGGGTGTAGTTGCTCGCATCTGCACCACCCAAAGTCAGCGCCGCAGTCACCGTTTTTCCAGTACCTGCGGTGGCGGTGTCAAAAGTTCCAGTGCTGGTGGCGATCGTGACATCATCTGCACCTTGCTTGCCCACCAATACTGCCCCGGTGATGGTCGCGGTCGCGTTGCCGCTGTATGCTTTCGTTTGAGCCGTGGCGCCCGTCACCGTCAATTCACGGGTAGTGATGTTGGCCGTAAGCGAGGGTTGCGTGACCGTGTAATCAGAAGATGGCGCGCTGAATGAGCCTGTGCGACTCAGAACCTTGGCAGTACCAACCCCCTTGTCCGCAAACGCCCAGGTCACGACATCGGAGGGGGTGAAGCTGTCGCTATTGGCGAGACTCGAATACGTTGCATTTCCCGTCACTGAGGCAGTCAAGCCCGCATCGTACACCTTAGGACTCGCCGTGAGACCCGTGATCGTCAGCGCCTTGGCGGTCACACCATTTCCACTCGAGGTTGTCGCCACATTGCTCTGACTTGCACCGCCACCGGTCACGGTGAAATTCACCGAGTTGTAGCTCCCCGTCACGGATGCCGTCGCTTTCAAACGTGCGTAAACCGTCGTGCTGCTCACACTTCCCGAGCTTGCGGTCAGCACCACACTGCCGCCAAAGGACCCACCCGAAGTGGTCGCAACTTCCACACCGGTGGGAGCAGTGACGGTGAGATCACCCGTGAGTGCTGCCCCCGAAACCGTAAAACTCCGCTCGCCAGAAACCGTTCCGTAGGTCGTCGCAAGCGCGCCTGAAATCCCGGAAACCGTGATCGTCGGCGAGGAGGGAGCGACTGGCGTCCCGGCCACCCCCGTGCTCGCACTGCCATCGCCCGCGCTGTTGACCGCCTTGAGGGTGACGGTGTATTCCGAGCCATTGTTCAGGCTGCTAATGACCAGAGGCGAGCTGGTGGTTCCCGCTGAAGCATAGGCCCCTCCGTTGAGCGAGTACTTGTAGTTGCTGATCGATGCGCCCCCACTTGAGGTTGGAGCCGTGAAGGCCACGCTCAACTGCCCATTTCCCGCAGTGACGCCCGTGATGGTAGGTGCCGAAGGAGCCACTGCCGTGACGGTGAGGGTTCCGTTGCCATAGCTGATGCCATAATTGCTTGCGGTGAAGTTGCCGCCAGTCGCTGCTGAGGGAGTGATGGTATAATTTCCCGCCAAGTCGCTGGAATTATTGCCACCCGCGTAGGTGAGTGTCACCGAGCCGACGCCCTCGCTGTTTTGAAGCCCGAGACTACTGAAGGCCGTTTTACCCGAACCGCTGGATACCGTATTTCCGAAAGCCTTGGATTCGTCGTTGGCGGTGATGGTAAGGGAACGCGTGGAGACGGCACTTCCCGCAGAATCGGTGGAAATGGTCCGGTTCGTGGCAGAGGTGCTGCTCAGGGTAGCGACGGTGGCGGAAGTGTAGTTTCCGCTCGCCGCTGCGTTGGCCGCAAGGCGAGCGTAAAGCGTCCCACTGGCCGAGCCACTGGACTGGGTAAAGGTTGCGTTCGATCCGTAAGTGCCGCCGTCGCTCGAGACTTGGAATCCCGTGCCGGCAGTCGCGGTGATGTTTGCCGTCAAATTCGTGCCCGCAATCGTAAATGTCTGGTTGGATGATGCCGCGCCGTAAGTGGTAGTGAAGTCGGCTGAGGTGGCAGAGGTGGTGCTGTTGATGGTGATGGAAGGAGAGGCAGCTGTCGAGGTAACCGCTACATTGTCGATACTAATTTTGGGCTGACTGCCGTTACTAACACCCGCTCCACCTGTCGTACTGTACTCATAAAACCTCAATCTAACAGAAGATGCATTATCAAGTGCATTTGGCAAGGCGACACTAATTGCTGCAGATCCTGCAACATTATTCCGGGCAGTGTATGGCAGCCCCGTACCTGTTATTTCAGTGAAAGTTGTTCCATCCGTGGTATAAAATAACTTTAACTTGGAGTCCCTATCTCCGGTTGAATTAAAAGCCGTTGCTGCATCAAAACTAACAGTTCCAGCCTTCCGATTTGAAAAATTTAGATACAAATCAATCGCACAAGAATTAGTTGTACTCGTTGAAAGTAGGTATATGTTAGCCGAACCTTTTTGAACACCACCAGTACTTGATGTACTGAAAGCGGTTGTTGCCACTGTGGTCTTGATCCCATCACCCAACGTTCCAGTTGCATTGATCGCAACACTTCCCCAGTTGGCTGCATCTGTTCCACTCGCAAAATTAGCCCCCCAGTTCGCAACATCTGCAAAATCCCAAGTCTTATTTCCACTGGACATCGTGTAAGCAGTCGCCCCCCACCCCATCGTCGCCGAGCCGATGAATCCGGCGGCCACCGCCATCACCATCGCTGACTTGCGAAGCACTTTCTTCCATCCACCAACGAATGCCATGAGTCCCAAGCCCTTGATTGGACCATCAGTGATAGGTTGATTGACTTCCGTGGTGTTGGGGCAAGTTAGGATTAGTCTCATTTGATTTGGATTTCGTTAGTTTCTTGTCCTCAAGCGCAGTTCTAACCAACAACACCAGCTTGGTGACAGCAATTTCGCAATTGTAACGAAATCGTCATTATTCAAGGGCGAGTCGGCATTCTCTCGTGCGTTCTTCGGCATTAAATTCAGCAAACTCCGGACCAACTTTCAAGAGATTGTGTGAGAGAAAATCGACGCCAGAAAATCTATTTAACTTACTAACTTTTAGAGAGTTAGGTAACTATCAACTTTCGAAACGTTAGCGATTTGGCCCAAAACCGTCCGCTCAAGCTTCCCATTCCACGTCCTCATCGTCCGCCACTGGGGCCAACTTCCGGAAATGCACCTGGCCGACGCGCCGGCCATCGGTGCTGGTGATTCGGGCTTCGTAGCCCAGAATCTCAAGAGTCTCGCCGACCTCAGGGAACCGCTCGAGTTGCTGGGTCAGGTAGCCCCCCACGGTGGTCACTTCGCCGCTTTCGAGGAACAGCTCTGGCACGTGGCCCGCGAGATCATTGAGCGTCATGGCACCCTCGATCACAAATTCGTCGTCATTGATGCGAGTGAATGACGAGCGCTCGTTGTCGAATTCGTCTTGGATGTCACCCACCAGCTCCTCCATCACATTGTCGAGGAAAACGATCCCAACGGGCGTCCCGAACTCGTCCACCGCCATCGCGAGGTGTGCATGCTCGCGGAGGAAGAACCGCAAGAGGGTGTCGAGCGGCATCGTGTCTGGCACGATCTTCAACTCGCGCTTGATCCGCATCAAGTCAGGCGCGGGCTCCTTGATCAGCTTGAACAGGTCCTTGATATGGATCAGGCCGATCGCATGATCCAAGTGGCCTTTGACCAAAGGAAACCGCGTGTGCTTGCTGGTCATCGCAAGCTCCAAGGTCTTTTCAAATGGCTGATCGACGTCGAGAATGACGACTTTGTTGCGTGGGGTCATCACATCGCGAACCCAGAGCTCGTTGAGCCCCAAGGCATTGATCAGGATCTCACGCTCCGTTTCAGTCACCTCTTGGGACTTGCCGCTCTGGGTTACCAGAAGCGCCAACTCCTCCGCCGAGTGAATGTGCTCGCTCTCATTGATCGGATCGATCCGGAAAAGGACCTTGAGGAGCCAATTGGCCGTGCCATTGAAAAACACAATGACCAGCTTGAACGTCTTGTAGAAAATATGCAGCGGCCCACAAAGCAGCAGCGTGGTCGCGACCGCCTTGCGAATCGCGATCGACTTGGGCATCAACTCCCCGACCACCACATGCAAGAAGGTGAACGAGGAAATCGCCAACACCAGCGACAGCCAGTAGACGACGTTTGGCGGCAGGCCCAACTGGAAAAACAACGGCGCCACCAAGGCAGTCACAAAGGGCTCCCCCAAAAATCCGAGCGCCAGCGATGAAATCGTGATCCCCAGTTGACTGGCCGAAAGATAACCATCCAAATGGGTCACCACGTGCATCGCAGTTTTTCCGTTGCGTGAGGACTCCTTGCCGTTGGACTCGATCTGGCTCGGACGCACCTTTACGATCGCAAACTCTGCCGCCACAAAGAACGCATTGAGCAGCAGGAAAAAGGCAATCCCAACAAGGTAGAGCACAAACTCCACGCCCGTTGGAAATTCGGTCGCGAGCGCGTGCCCGGACGTCGAGAGTAGAAAGCTGGGGAAAGTTGAGATCACAACGAGTTAGAGCTTTTCATACACCCCTTGGTCACGACGTTCAAGAATCGTGAATCCGGCCTTCTTGGCGTCCACCACCGACAATGGCTTCGTCACCGTGGGGGTATTGATCCGCGAAATCACCTTGCGAACCTTGTTTTTACAAAGGGGGCACACTAGCAGTGGCTCCCGGTCGATGGGGCGCCTCAGTTCGAATCCGCGCGCACAGACGCGACAACAATGCTCCGGATCCTCCGGTGATTCAGATACGTATTCGTAAATTGGCATAAAAAGGACGTGGGAGCGAGTCAGATCCGTCCCACGTCAGAGTAAGCGAAAACCGTGCCAGATTACCAGCTCGACTTGGTCACGCCGGGAAGTAATCCAGCGGAAGCCATTTCGCGAAAGGTAATCCGTGAGAGACGGAAGCGGCGCAGGAATGCACGACGACGGCCGGTGATTTCGCAGCGATTCACCAAACGGGTTGGGCTGGCGTCACGGGGCAGCATGGAGAGTCCCACATAGTCCTTCTCAGCTTTCAGCTTGAGACGGAGTGCTGCGTATTTCTCGACAGTTTCTTGTTTGCGCGCGTTGCGGGCGATCCAACTTTTCTTAGCCATAATTCGGGGCACAGGTGTTACTGGATTGCCAGACGGATGCAAGCCCAAAGTCGCCGATTCTCGGAATTTTTCCGCCCAAGCGTCTCAAAGACCGCTCAATCCAGCGAAAACTCACGCCGATCGAGGGCCAAAACCGTGATTAGAAAGCCAACTACCTCCGCCGGATGCATAAAAGCAAGACGCCGAGACCAGCAATCAACGCCGCCTTCGGTTCTGGCACCACCGTCACAGTCCCATGTGCAGAGTCAAAGATGGCTGAGTGGCCGCCGGACAAACCACTGACATTGACCGCTGAGAAGCTGCCCTCATAGTGGCCAAAGTCGAAGATTTTCACGCTCGTGTCGTTGGAGAAAGCCTCGCCCGCCTTGAAAGAAAGATTGAGGGTACCCCCAAAACTGACCGTCTTGGAAAGCCCACCCTTGGCGAGATCGTAGGTGCCGACGCCAAATCCGCCCGACAAGAAATCGAAATTTGAGATCGATCCGGATTGGAGCGCCAAGTTATGATCGAACGCAATCGTCCCCAGAAGAGAGCCGATCGCGAGAGTTCCTTGGATCGTGAGATCACCCGTCACCGAGCCACTTCCGGTGAGGGACTGGCCAGATCCGATTGAGGCATTTGCCTTTGCCGCGACGTTGAGGTTACCACCATCAAGTGACACTTCAGCGGTGTTTGCAATCGACCCGCTGGCACCAATGGCGAGCGTGCCGCCGCTGACGATCGATTTCCCAGAGTAGGTGCTGATTCCGCTGATCGTTAAGCTCCCCGTCCCCACCTTCGTCAAAGTTCCTCCTGAACTGATCAGCCCGGTGGAAAAAGTGACATTTCGGCCGTTGGTATCGAAACGGTAAACTTGGCCAGCCGCCGTGCTGAAGCGGTTAGAATAGTCGGTGATGTTGTTGCTCGAAAATTGCAAGGTGCCACCAGCGAAGCCAATGCTCCCCGCCGAGCCCAAGGCACCCGCGCTGCCCAGTGCCAAGACCCCCTCGCCGAGTTGGGTGCCGCCCGAATAGGTGTTAGAACCCACGAGGATCACCGTCCCCGCAGTCGACTTCGTCAACGCGCCACCGCCGGCCAAAATCGCAGTGATCGATCCGCTGCGCACGTCGTAGGACGTACCGGTTAGCACACCCGTCGTGCCAGTGATATTTCCACTCGAAAGAACCACCGCTCCAACTGTGTCGCTGAAGGTTTTGAGATCGAATGTGCCACCCGAAACCGTCAAGCCACCCGAGCCAAGAGCATTTGCAACCGCATATTCCAAGGTTCCACCGCCAACGGTGGTGAGGCCCGTATGGGTGCTGGCAGCATTCAATGTCAGCTTGCCAGTACCATCCTTCGTGAGAGTTTGAGCTGCCGAAACTGGGGCAAAAGCATCCGAAAGAATGATACTACCCGCCCCGCCAAACGTGAGGCCAAAGCTTCCCGTAAGGCTTCCGACAGAATTTAGGGTTAGAATCCCGGAATCTGCATGGATCCTACTGGCGCGCCCAAAGGTGATGGCCCCGGTGTATGTGTTATTGCCTGCGACATTGCGCAGCGCACCGCCAAAGGAAATTCCAGCCCCATTGAGAGTCAAGGCATCTGCTAGATTGGTCAAATTGCCCGCAGTTCCATCGATCTCCAACGCCGCGCCATCGGCCACCGTCGTGCCTGCGGATGTCGTTCCCAGCGCCGAATTATTTTTCACCCGAATCACTCCCGCACTCAAGGTGGTGCTACCCTCGTAAAGGTTCGCATTTGCCAAGGTCAGAATCCCCTTGCCCGATTTGGTCACACTCGCGGTACTTGACCCTCCAGCATCGTAGATTACCCCACTCACGGTGGTGTTGCCATCACCGCCGAACGCGATGACTTTGAAACCACCACCCGCTGGCGTGATGGCACCCAACGTGAGCAGCGCACCCGACTCTACATTGAAGGACGAGGTCACCGTCGCACCATTCACCGCGACTGCTCCAAAGGTGATTCCCGCGATCGCACTCCCCACATTGGCTCCTGCTCCGATCGACAACGCCTGGTCCGTCATCGCCAGCGTTCCAAGGGTGTGTGTCACTCCCGCGCCCCCGAACGATCTAACATCGGAATCGATGGCTGAGTTCGCCGTGAGTGTGATGTTTCGCGCGAAGTTGAGCCCCGTGTCATTGGCGAGTTCCAAAATGCCACCCGAGAGCGTCACGGTGGCGCCGCTGGTACCTAATGCATTGGCATTTGTCGTTGCCCGCAAAATGCCACCGCTCACCGTAATCAACCCACTGTAAGTGTTCGCGCCACTTAAAATCACCGTGCCTGAAGTCGTTTTATTCAATACCCCCGAACCATCTAAAATCACACCAATTTCACCACTCTGCACGGCATAAGACGATCCTCGCAGAACTCCAGTGCTACCCATGATCGATCCACAAGTAAGCGTCACAGCTCCGACCGTATCGCTGAACGTCTTGAGATCAAGAGTGCCCCCCGAAACTTGGACCGCACCATTCGCAATCGCGTTGTTGACCCCGTAGGCGAGCGTGCCCGCCTGAATAGCGGTGAGACCCGTGTAAGTATTGGCTCCCGAAAACGTCCATGTCCCCTCACCATTTTTCGTGACCGCTACCTGAGCCGTTTCACCACTTCCACTGCCAGAGCCATTACCAGAAATGACGCCCGAAATGAGACCATCACCAATCCCTCCCAAGATGAGGATTTTCGGGCTAGATCCCCTACTCTTCTGCCCTGAACCGATCGTGCCAGCAAAGGTGAGCAACTGGCCAGCGCTGGTGCTGTTGTTAGTTAGACTATAACTGGCAGTTTCAGCATTGGTTCCCAACACAAGGTTGGCATTTACCGTTTGGCTTCTCGCGATGGAGCTGCTGACGGCGATCAAACCGCCATCGTTGAGCGTGATCTGCCCCATACCCGCTGATGCCCCACCGAGCGTATATGCCGCCGCGTTGCCGGTATTAAATAGGATCGAAGCAATCGTGATCGATCCAGTGATGATCGTCTGCGATATACCCGCAGTGCTATTGTTAAACGTCGCAGTGTCCCCAGTTCCGGGGATGGGCGAAGCCGACCAATTGGGTGCCGCCGACCATAAATTGCTGGTTGCTCCGTTCCATGTAGCACTTGCCGCATGGGCGTTATAGGTACTAGAAAGCGCGCAGAGTGTGATGACGATGCAACGAGGGAATTGAGCTTTGCGATACTGTAGAAACATGCGGGGGGGAGTGGGAAATTTGAGAGAGAAAAACGGATGATAAAGCACTCGCAGAAGCGAACGGCAAAGGTCATCCGAAACGTCCTATCTCGGGGGGAATCAGGAGAATGCTGGAGCAAATACAACTCGCGTCCACAGGTGGATTCGCGAGCATCGGGGAGATAGAATGATTAAAAGGGGATCGTGCTTATCGCATCATTCCAAATGAGAATCAATCGATTTCGTGAAAAAAGCGGAATACGGAAGGTTCAATTTTCTTGCCGGCAAGAAAAACTCGGATTCGAACACCACCTCGTAGTCGCAAAAATCAAGGATTCTGAGGAGTAGCGTTACTGGCTCGACATGGCTGTGAAACACAAGCTCGGCAAGCGCAGGCTCCGCAAGTCGATCAACTTCGGGCGCCTAGCCACCGAACAGGAAGTCGCGGGCGATCCACACGACAAACCCCACACGACCTATCTGTTGCTGTTGAACAAGATCCGCCGCTGGTGGCAGGAGCAGGTCGAGAAGGTTCCGGTCGATGAGTGGGACGATAAACGTCGGCAGGCGCTCAAAGAGGACTTTGAATTCGTAAAGGACATCTACGAGGCGCTCTAACCAATCGCAGGGAGGGACGGTCCCAGGCGAGCCTCATACCCTCGCCCTCTGCGGGTTCAACTCCCGCCCCTGCAACCACTAATCTACTCATGACCACTCCAGTCCAACGAATCTCCCGGCTCCTCAATGAAGGCGCGCGGTTCATGGTTCAAATCCCCGGACACGTCTCCATCGACCTCACACCCGACGTGATCGCCGCCATGGCCGAGGTGCAAATGGGTTCAAACACCCTCAAGGAATCAAGTAATCTATTGCCAACCAACGACTTACGCAGGGATTCTTGCACCGGTGTCCAATTTACGTGAAATGTGCCATCGCGACTTCCCACATAACGGAGTGTCGAAACGTTGACTCCGGGTGCCAAGGAAATGGCTGCATCCCGCTTGGAATCAAGGTTTCTGCTGCTCTGGAGAGTGGCGCAAGGTCCGCCTCTGGAGCGGGAAGTGAGGTTCCATACTTCCCGTCGGTGGCGCGCTGACTTCGCACACATGGGAAGCCGAACGCTCATCGAAATCGAAGGCGGAATCTTCATCCCCGGCGGTGGCCGGCACAACCGGGGCGGTGGCTACGCGAAGGACGCCGAGAAGTATCTCGAAGCCGTGCTCGCAGGCTGGACAGTCATCCGGCTGACAGCTCACCAGCTCGAAGTGGATTTCATCGAGCGGATTGTCGCGCTAGTGGGGAGGAGCGATCAGCCCCCGGTGTAACAGTCTGGCGCTACGCGAACAAATCCTCGGGAGAACATGAACTTCTTGATCAAGTTAAATCCATCAGTTTCCTCCCAGCAAACGAAGCCCTTCATAACTCTCTCGCGTTCCAGTTCTTCGAAGACGCTAGGGTCTCTGAGTTCAAGCCACTCCAAAGCAGCTTTCTCGTGACCTCCAAGCTCCAGCCCAGTAATCCTGACGGCTGGTGTCTCATCAGCTTCAAAAAACTCGCCTTCAGGTGTGAGCCACCCTCTTTGACCTTCCGTACCTAACTCTTCCGCAAGCACAACCAATTCTGCTTTATTCATGATCGGCATGCTAAGCCAAATCAGTGATTCAGCAACAATTGTCTCGAACGGCGCAAATTGGTAATCTGCCGTCAATACTCTTCCGGAAGCAGGATGCAGGTCGAACTTCGATCCGCCTCCGTGATGATGTAGATTCGATTCCCGCCGCCGACCTGGTAGCAACTCAGGATGCGGTCGCCATCGGTCAGCGCGTCTTCGTTCATCTGTTTGTCTTCGTCCCCAAGGTCTCCCCAATCGCCGCAGTGGTGGCGGTGCATGTAGGACGCCAGGTCGATGCTGAGCGCCATCGCGGCGGGCGTGGCGACTGTCCTTCCCAGCGGGAAGCGTGGTTGCATGATTCGGTATGCCATGGCCGTTCAGTCGTTAGTGGTTCCCCATTGCGGATGGCGCTCACAGGTGGCGACTAGGCCAGAGGCGAGCATGTCTTCGACCAGTGCCTTCGGAGGCCACGGGCGGTGAGGTTTTCCAGACTGCATCTTCGACGCTCTGGCGGTGGCACGGCAGTAGGAC
>JAPJNB010000091.1 GCA_026461385.1 Akkermansiaceae bacterium | reverse complement strand
TTTCAAACCGTGATTCCTCAGGGATTCACGGTTTTTTTTTGGTTAGGGTGATCGCTCTTGTTCGAGGACGAGGAATGCATCGCCTGCGCCGTGATGATCTGTTAGAAAATGTTGGGGTGCGTCGGAGGTGGTAGACTTTGAGTTGGAGTTGAGAAAATCCCCAAAGGTCATGAGGTGTTGTTGGGAGACCCATGGTTGGCTCCAATTTTGGAGGTCGGTGAAATTGACATCGGCGGTGAGGTCTTGGCGGCCGATGTTCTGATAGATGGCGAGACCCTCGAGTCGTTGTTGGTGGAGGTAGGCCCGGAGAGTTCCGCTGGGGCGGCGATGATAGAGGGTTTCAGCCTCGGCCCCGTAGTCGATGGTGAGCATTTTGCCGGACTTCCATAGCGGCAGCCAGTCGCTGAGGTGACGGTGAAATGACTCGTGGACCTCGATCCGTTGGCCCACGGGGTGAGAGGTTCGGAATCCGGATGATTCCGGCAGTGTGGCGAGTGGCATGAGTGACTCGGTGGCGACGTGTTGGTCGTCGAAGTGCACCGCGATTTCTTGCCAGCCCGAGGTGGTTTTTTCGAACCGGCGTACGGGGAAGGCATCGACCCATTCGTTTGAGTAGATCACCGCGTGTCCGTCGCAGGCGGTGAGGGCATCTTGGATCGTGTGGTGCCAGGTTGCGCGGCTGCCGAGTCGTTGGCGTTGGATTTTGGTGAGTGGGTCGGAGGTTTCCACGAGGTGCAGGCGGGATTTCCAGCGGGTCAGCCGGGGGAGCGATTTCATCACGGCGGCAGCGAGTGCGCCAGTGCCGGGGCCGATCTCGATCAGGTTTCGGCAGCGGGATTCGCGGAGGGCGATGCTGGCCCAAGTGGCGATCGCGTGGGCGGGGGTGTTTGAAAGCATCGGCGCGGTGGTGAAGTCGCCGCCGTGGCCGATCGTTTGGATTTTGCGGGCGTAATAGCCGTGTTGGGGTTCGTGCAGGGCCTTGGCCATGAACTGCTCGAAAGGGATGGGTTTCATGAGGATGGGTGAGGCTCAAACGAAACAACCGCAATTCCTTGCGGAATGCGGTTGTTTGAAAAGGTGGAAGTGGGAGAGCGAATTACGCCTTCGCTGCGGCAGTGCGGGCCTTGCGGATGATGCTGTTGACCGTTTCCGAAGGTTTTGCGCCGACGCCAAGCCATTTATCAGCGATGGCGAGGTCGATTGTGTAGTTGGTGCCTTCGAGAAGTGGGTCGTAGGTGCCGAGTTGCTCGATGAAACGTCCGTCGCGACGTTTGCGGCTGTCAACAGCAACGATTTTATAGTAGGGGCGGTCTTTGGTTCCCTTGCGGTTGAGTCGGATGGATACGGACATGATGGAATCGTCTATTTCGTTTGCCCGATAAGTGGGCGGGGGCGGAAATTGCAAGATCTGGCGGGGAATGCCAAGCAGAATCTTACTGAAATTGGGGATTGGGGCAGATTTCGAGAAATTTCCGGTGATTTGTGAGAATCAGCCAGAGGTTTCTGGTCGTGAGATCAAGGAGGAGAACTCGTTTTGGAGCTGGGTGAGGAGGTGGGTGTCCTCGATTTTTTTGCCGTCGGGCGCGGTGATGTAGAGCGTATCCATGGCCACTCCTTTGTCCGTGCAAATCCGGGCGTGTGCGGTGTTTAGGTGGTGAGAGTTGATCGTCTGGAAGAGGTCGTGGAGTAGGCCGATGCGGTCGAGGCCTTGGATTTCCACGGTCGTGCAGGTGGGGTGGAGTGAATTGCTCACAAAAGCGCGGACGGGGACCGTGATGCCGTGATCCGAGCGGGGCTTGAGAAAATTCACCTTGCGGCGGAGGAATTTCTCAGGGTCGTAGCTCTCGGCGATGAGGATGGCCTCGAAGGTCGCGAGGAATCGCCTGCGGATGGAAGCGTCGGAGACAGGTTCGAAGTTCGTGGTACACACGCGGAAGATGTTCACCACGATTCCGTCGGTTCGGGTGAAGAGGTCGGCGGAAAGGATGTTGATTTGTTCCGATGCGAGGGCGCAGCAGATTTTTTCTAACAGGAGTGGTTTATCGCGGGTGGCGAGCACGAGTTCGGTGTAGCCCTTGTCGGTGTGGTCGATCCATTTGATGCAGGATGCGAAGGGGTCGGAGGTTTCTGATTCGCGTTTCAGGAAATGGCGGACCGTGCGGACTTGGGTGACGATGTGTGCGGCTTGCCTGAAGTGGAACGCGGCGGCGGGCATGGCCTTGAAGTGTTGCTTGACGTCTGGGTGGTAGTCATCGCGCATGAGGCTGATCACCTCGGCGCGAAGTGCGATGCGATCCGCATCGAGTTTCATCGAATAATTTTCGGGGCCATTTTCGAGGAAGTTTCGGGTGGCCGAGTGGAGTTGGAGCATCAGGCTTTCCTTCCAGCCGGTCCAGCTTTCGGCGGAGGTTGCGTTGGAGTCCGCGAAGGTGAAGAGGAAGAGAGCGTCGAGGTTGGACGGGGTTTTCACGATGGCGGCGAACTCAGCGATGACGGCGGGGTCATCGAGGTTGCGAGTGGTTGCGGTGCGCCAGAAGCTCAGGTGGTTATCGACCAAGAACATGATGAGCGAGCGGCGTGCGCCTTGGATTTGCAGGCGATTGCAGAGGCGGGCGGCGAGCATTGCGGAGCCATCGGTGTGTTCGCGGACGTTTTCGGCGCGGCCGGTGTCGTGGAGGATGACGGCGAGATATAGAGCGAATGAATCTTGGATTGCGTGGAAT
>JAPJNB010000090.1 GCA_026461385.1 Akkermansiaceae bacterium | reverse complement strand
GGCGATGTTGGCGAGGATTTCCGCGGTGCAACAAATGACCGGCGCGTCGTGATTCACGGTGGCGTCGCCGGTGATCATGCCAACGTTTTCCGGGCCGAGGACGTGGCAGAGGGAGAGAAATTTTTCGTTCGCGAGCGCCTTGATCGGGACGGTGTAGGACGAGCGGCGGCCTTGGCAGAGCGACTTGAACTGCATCGCAAGCGCGACCAGCGACTTGCCGGAGCCGGTCGGCGTGTTGAGGATCACGTTGTTGCCCGCGAAGAGTTCGAGGATGGCTTCTTCCTGGTGGTCGTAAGGCTCGGTGCCGGTGGCGGTGAGGTAGTCGAGGAAGGTGTTGAGAATGTCGTCTGCCGATGGGTTTTCCGGCAAGAGGTTTCGGCAGAGCGGTGCGGACATGCGGGGAGGATGGAGGAGGAAGAGTTCACCGCAAAGGCGCAAAGGTCGCAGAGGGGCGGAAAGTTTTTTTGGATGGAGCGAGACGCGGAGCCGGGGAGTTCGCACAGACGGCCGCAGAGAAAAACTTGCTATTGCCGCTCGCATCTGCGCCGGGCGCTCAAAGGCGACGACATCGGCATCGTCGTTGACGGCAAAATCGTCGCACTCCGTCCGGTCGCGGTGGAATCCTTGGACTACGCGACACGTGAATACGGAGCTACGGCGGTGGAGTTGAATCAATTCGAACATCGAACTCATGGCCAAATCGAAAAGGCCCACAACGAAGGCAAGCTCCATGACTTCACCGGAGACATCGACTGCCTGCTGGCGGCCCCTGCGGGGGCTCCTCCGATGACTCCTGAACGGATTAAACAAATCCTCGAGGAGACCCCATGAGCTGGCTGTTGGACGTGAAACAGACACCGAACTAATGTGGGCCGAGCGCGAGAGACCCGATTTAGCAACAGCTCGCAGCGGACAGAAATGAACCAAAGAACCAAGTGGGGCATGATTCAGCCACCGGGCGGGCTTTTACCGAAACTTGACTCGTGCTGCGTGATCGGTGTGGTTCATGAGAGATAGAGCACAAAGGCCAAAGGCAAAGGACCAGCCTGTGATTCGGTAGGGTGCCACCCACTCGGATCGACCATCATTCATAACTTGCCCGTCATGATGGCTTGTCTTGCCCGCCACTGCCGATGGCAAGGAATTCCCCGTTCAAGCCGGAAATCTCGCTTAAGCGCAGGGTGGCCTTTAGTTTGTCCGGGAACTTGAATTAGGAACTTGAATTACAGCTCATGCTTCACTTCCTCGGCTGAATAAATTTTCGCCGGCCGTTCCAAGCGCCGAGAAGCCAAATAGGTGTCCTCCAAGTCTTCAAGATGCTCGAGAATTGCTTCGCGGGCATAAAATGTTTTGGTTCGTCCAGTCTTCTTGGCCAGACGTTCAAGTCGACTCTCGATATCGGGCGGCAGTCTGATGGCAAGCATGACATCAGCTTGGTGTTGTTATACCTGTATCGCGATCAGAAAATGGAGAAATCCGGTGTGATGGATTTTCCGATAAATTAGTTCGGCTCAGCGGCGCAGACACACGGGGAAAATGTCGTAAAATCCCTTGGCCTGCCGCTCCCCATGGGCTTGCCCGATGGATGCTTGCTGTCTACGATTTTTCAAATCGCATCGAACCATGAAGCCCGCGAAATTCCAAACCATCGAAGACTACCTAACTGCTCAGGATGCAACGAAACAAGAGACGCTCCGGTCCGTGATAGGCTCGATCCTTGCAGAGTTTCCCGAGTTGGAGTCGAAAATTTCTTGGAACGTTCCAACGATTCACCGCGGCGGAAAATACGTGGCGGGAGTTTGTGCCTACAAAAAACACCTGACATTTTCACCGTGGAGCCCACAGATCATCGAGGACTTTAAGGCAAGGCTCGGCACGTTGGTGGTGTTTAAGAACTGCTTTCAGATCCCGGTGGATTGGACGGTGGATCACGAGTTGTTGCATGATTTGGTCCGAGCCAGACTTGCGGAACTTGATAGAAACTAACCGAAAATTCTAGCCACATCCACGGGCCTAACATATTCTGCTAGATCACTCCACCGGGATTGCCTTCAAGGGCTCGTCATCCACGGGGAGGGCGCGCGGCGGCGGGAGGTCCAGTTCTTGAGAACCCGAGCCGTCGGATTCATCGACGAGTTGAGCGCGAGCTGGGTGGATCGGGCAGAAGTCGTTGTCGGAGAGCGCGATGTCGGCTGGGGTTTCATCCGAGTAGGCGGTACCCGCCACGATGCAGCCAGCGGTGGTTCGTTTGCCCGAGAGTCGGCAGCGATCGGTGCGAATGCGGTTGCCTTTGCTATTTAACTGACCTGCTTTGTAGCCGAGACGGTCGGCCGATTTCATGATGTCCACCCAGATCGGCAGCGCGAGTGCGGCACCATAGCCGCCCGAAAAGATTTTTTTCGGAGAATCAAATCCGACCCATACGGCGCAGGTGAGGCTTGAGGTGAAACCTGAGAACCATGCGTCTTTGAAATCGTTGGTCGTGCCAGTTTTCCCGCCGCATGATTTGTCAAATCCCAGACGACCCACCGAGGCCGCGGTGCCCTCTGTGGTTACCTCTTTGAGAATGCGCGAAACCGTCAGCGCGGAGGATTCTTTGGCGGCGGGGTACGACAGCATCGGGGTGGTGTAGAGGACATTGCCTTCGCGGTCTTTGATTTCAGAAATCAAATACGGACGGTAGCGGATGCCGTCATTGGGAAACATCGTGTATGCAGTGGCGACTTCCCAGGGTGAGGCCTCCCAGGTGCCGAGAAATGACGATGGCATCTTGGGCATGGGCGTGGTGAAGCCCGCCATGCGTGCCACCTCCCGGACCCGCGGGATACCCGCGAAGTTTCCAACGCGGACCGACATCGTGTTGCGCGACCGGATGAGCCCGTAAGATGCGGGTTGCATCCCACCGAAACGGCTGTCCGAATTTTCCGGGCGCCAGTTGCCAGCACCCTTGATCTCGCCGCTTTCAATCGGTCCATCGCTGATCGGGGAATCGGGACGCAATCCTTGGTCGAATGCCGAAAGGTAGACGAAGGGCTTGAAAATCGAGCCGATCTGGCGGCGGGACTGGGTGGCTCGATTGAACCGCGACTCGCTCGCGTCGCGCCCACCCACGATCGCCAGCACCGCGCCCGTGCGGTTTTCCAAAACGACGGTGGCCCCTTGAAGGTATTCGGGTTCTTTGCGCTTGGCGGCAGGGATCTGCTCCCACTTGGCCCGAGTGAGGTGCGGATAACCTGGACCACGCTCAACCTCACGGAGCTTTTTATCAAGGGCCTCCTCGCACTTGTGCTGAATCCGGAGATCGATGGTGGTGGTGATTTCGAGCCCGCCGAGTTTGATGTTTTCCTGTTCGAGGATCATCTCGAGGTCGCGGCGGATTTGATCGAGCGCGTAGGACTCTTCGTTTTCACGACGCCCCTTCGGCCTGACCTCGACGGGCTCCGCCTTGGCGGCGTCGGCCTCGGCCCGCGTGATGACCCCGGCATTCACCATCCGTTCAAGCGTGGTCCCGCGCTCTCGGGTAGCGGCCGCAATCGAGCTAAAGGGGTTGAACGCATCCGGCCCGCGCACAATTCCAGCAAGCAGCGCGGCCTGCGAAAGCGTGAGTTCGGACGGGTGTTTCTCGAAATAAATGCGAGACGCCTCGCCGATTCCGCGGATTTGACGACCCCAGTTGATCTGGTTGATGTATGCCTCCAGAATGTCGTCTTTTTTCATCGACGCCTCTAACCGAAATGCGATGGCGATTTCCAAGCATTTGCGGTCCAGTTGGCGAACGGTGTCGCCGCGTTGCTCGCCGCTTTTGAGCTCAAAAATGTCGGAAGTGAGCTGCTGGGTGATGGTCGACGCTCCCTCTTTCTTGTGTTGGAGGTTCTTGTAAATCGCGCGGGCAATGCCGATCGGATCCACCGCGCCGTGATGATAAAATCGCTCATCCTCACGGGCAAGAATCGCCTTACGGAAATTTTCGCTCACCTGCTGGAGCGGGACGATGGAGCGTTTTTCCCCATGGATGCGGCCGATTTCTTCTCCCAGTCGGTCGTGGATGATCGAGCGCTCTGGCATCGCGCGAATCTTCGAGAGGTCGTATTTCTGCGCGCGACTGCCGTAGATGACGGCAAGAATGACAAACCCATAAACCCCCGCAACCATCGGGTACCCGATCAGCCGAACCGCGATCCGCATCAGCAACCCGAAGCGGCGGGTGAAAAACCCAAACAAATAAAACGGCCACAACAGCAGAATGCTCACAATCCCACGACGCCGCACTGGCGCCGCGTCCCGCTCACCCTTGCGGTTGCGGTTGCGGCTGGTATCTGGTGGGTTGCGTTTCGGCATCTGCGTGACCATTGTATGTGATCCTTTTGCAACGATCCATCCTTGATATCGAATCAGACGAAGTGCGGAAGGGGTGACGCTTTGATCCATACAACCATGAAATTGCAGCCTATCTTTCGCCTCGCCCTCGCTGGCCTGAGTCTCGCGTTTGGAAACGGCCGCTTGCTTGCTCGTGAGGATGTCCGCAACCTCGCCGACCTCACAAAGCTTGAGGCCAAGGTCCAAACGGTTTCCGCCAAGGCCATGCCAGCAACCATCGCTTTGATTTCGGAAAAAACCGGCTCATCGGGCTCCGGGGTGATCACGACCCAAGACGGCTTGATTCTAACAGCCGCGCACGTCATTCAGGGCGCGGATGAGATCACGGTCGTGTTTCCCAACGGCCAGATGGTGCCGGGGCAGGTCCTCGGTGCGAACTACTCCAAAGACATCGCGATGGTTCAAATCACCACCAAAGGCCCTTGGCCATTCGTGGAAATGGGAAAATCCAAAGACCTCGTGGCGGGCGACTGGGTCGTGGCGCTCGGGCATTCAGGCGGCTTCGATGCCGCTCGCACCCCGCCGGTGCGCTTCGGCCGCGTCGTTTCCAAAGGCCCTGGAAATTTTCTAACCACTGACTGCACGCTCATCGGCGGCGACTCCGGCGGGCCCTTGTTTAATCTCGACGGCAAAATCGTCGGCATCAATTCGTCGATCGGCGTTTCCCTAACAAACAACAACCATGCGGGCATCGATGGATTGAAAGAAGACTGGGAGCGAATCCGGTCGGGGGAAGCCTGGGGACGGCTCTCGATGAATCCTCTCGCCAATCCCGAGATGCCGATGCTGGGAATCGGCATGGGCCTCGGAAGAAGGGCGGAGGGCGTGCCCGTTGAGAGCGTCGTGCCACAGTCCCCCTCGGCAGCGGCAGGCGTTCGCGTGGGCGATGTCATCCACGCCCTCGATGGCAATGACACGCCGGACGCAAAGAAACTGTTGCAAGTTCTAGCGAAAAAACGACCAGGCGACAAAGTGCAGCTGGGGCTCAACCGCGACGGGAAAGAACTTGATATCTCAGTCGTCCTCTCGAGCCGTGAGGCGCTTTTCGCAGAGTGACTCTAACCTTTTGACCGAATCATGAAACCGATCATTTGTTTACTCGCGGGCTTGGCACTTTTCGACAGCTCGTATGGGCAGTTCAGCCTCCCTCAAACTCAGTTAGACCACTCCCACGCGGAGGGCGAGCCTCCGCTGCTGCTGCCAGAGGAACGAAAGGCGGTCGATGACCAAACCGACGAATTCACCAAGGCGATCGCACCAGCACTTGCTGTGGCCGCGAAATCCACCGTTCGCATTTGGGCGGGATCCCAGCGCTTGGCCTACGGAACCGTGGTTGGCACGGGCAAGCAGGTCTTAAGCAAATGGAGCGAGGTCGCCGATGCACCGGAAGAACTCCGCATCGATACAGGCAATGGCAGCCGCGCGGCGAAGATCGCTGGAGTTTATCCCGATGAAGATCTCGCGCTGTTAGATTTCGAGGGAGACCCTCTCACGCCCGTCACTTGGTCGTATGAAAGCCCCAAGCTGGGTGCATTTCTCGCCACGCCACAGCCGGACGGCAGGCTGGCCGCGTTTGGAGTGGTCAGCGTGCTCACTCGGAACCTGCGCGATACGGATTTGGCCTATCTCGGGATCATTGGCGAACTGGGATTCACCGGGCACGGGGTGAAGATCGGCAAAGTCGCGAAAGGTTCCGGCGCAGAAGCCGCAGGAATTGAGGCAGGAAATGTGATTTTGAAGGTCGGCGACCGATCGATTTCCGGTCTGTTAGAATTAAAGAACGCTCTCACCGGATCCAGCCCGGGATCGACCATACCACTGCTCGTCGATGTCGATGGTCAGACTCGCAAATTCGATGTCCTGTTAGGCAATCAGCCCAAGCTCGCACAACCGAAAAACGGAAGACTCGAGCAAATGGAGCAATTGGGTGGTTCGGTGAGTCAGGTCCGGGATTCATTCACCAGCGTGTTCCAAACTGACATGCGCCCCAAGACCAACCAAGTCGGCGGACCCGTTGTCGATTTACAAGGGCACGTGATCGGGATCACCGTGGCCCGAGCCGATCGCACGCGTTCGTTCGTGATGCCCGCGACATCAGTCACCGAGCTCCTGAAAAAAGTTCCGGCTAGCCCACAACTCGCGCAGGTGAGGAAGAAAGCCGACGACGAACCCGCGCCACTTCCCCGAGGAAAGCGCGCCCGTGGCAAGTTCGTTCCAAACGGGGTGGAGCGAGCACGACACCACCTTAGCGACATGCAAAAACTCATGGACTACATGCGTGAGGAGATGGATGCGCTTGATCGGCCCTAACCCATTGGCTCACCCAAGGCTCATACTAAACGATGCCGACCCTGAACCGTGCCGCGCCGCGCCCGTGGATGCACCTGCGGCATGTTTGAAATTTCAAATGGTTTGAATCGCACCGAGTCCGGAAAGCGATCGGAGCGCTGGAAAACTTCACAAAAGGCGATGTGTTTTTTGAGGTCGTTTTTCATCCCATCATCCCCCTCTTGTCACCCGCAAACCTTTGTTATTGTGGAGAACCTTACTTTTTGTGTGGGAAAATGAATTTCTACTATATATTTAGTAGATGGACGAAGACGAAAAACAAAAGTTGCTAGAAAAAATCGCCCGCCAGGCCGCCGAGATCGTTGTGTTGAAGCAGACCATC
>JAPJNB010000089.1 GCA_026461385.1 Akkermansiaceae bacterium | reverse complement strand
GGCCGACCCCGATCGCCTTGGCGTCGATCTTCACCAGTTCTGCTAGAGGATCCATGAGGCGGCGGCCGATGCTCACTGCACCGCGGACCGTGACATCTTCGTTTGGGAACTCCTCGCGGGCGACATCGGATGCCGAGTAGATGGAGGCGCCGCTTTCGTTGACCATCACGACTGGGATCGATGATGGAAGTTTGAGTTTCTTGATGAACGATTCCGTTTCGCGGGAAGCGGTGCCGTTGCCGATGGCGATGGCCTCCACGTCATGTTTTTTGATGAGGCCCATCACTTCGACGGCCGCCTCATACGCTTGATTTTGTGAGCCGGCAGTCGCGTGGAGCACCGTGTGGTGGAGCAGCTTGCCGGAGCGGTCGAGGACGACCGTTTTGCATCCCGAGCGGAAGCCGGGATCGATAGCTAACAGACGTTTTTCACCGAGCGGTGAGGCTAACAGAAGTTCGCGGAAATTGTCAGCAAACACCGTGATTGCGGTTTCGTCGGCGCGTTTCTTCGCGAGAAGGCGGGCTTCGGTTTCCATCGACGGCATCAGCAAGCGCTTGCAGCCATCCTCGACGGCTTGGGCCACGTGTTTGCCGCTTGCGCCGTTCGAATTGACCCAGTCGGGCAAGGCTGCGCCGGTCACACGGTCGAGTGGGACTTCCACCCGCATGATCAGGAATCCTTCTTTTTCACCACGGCGGATCGCCAAGGTCCGGTGGGATGGGATTGAGCAGAACGGTTCGCTCCACTCGAAGTAGTCGCGGAATTTTTGGGCATCGGCATCGGCTTCCTTGCCATACATGATCTTGGACGAAACCGTGGCTTCCTCCTCATAGATCTTCCGGACGTGGCCGCGCAAGGTCGCATCGTCGGCGACGCGTTCTGCGATGATGTCTCGGGCACCGGCAAGGGCGTCGGCGGTGGTTAGAACTTCTTTTTGGGGATCAACAAATTTTGCTGCCTCGTCCTCCGGTTCGGTCGATTGATTTTCAAAAATGAAATCGGCGAGCGGAGTGAGGCCGCGTTCGATCGCCTTGGTGGCGCGGGTTTGGCGTTTCGGGCGGAAGGGGGCGAAGATGTCCTCCACGGTGGCGAGGGTGAGGGCTGCTTCTAACTTGTTTTTCAACTCAGGTGTCAGGAGCGAGCGTTCTTCCAGCGACTTCAGCACTGCGGTGCGGCGGGAGTCGAGTTCGGCGAGTTGCAGCATCCGGTCGCGGATCGTGGTGATTTGAACCTCGTCGAGTGAGCCGGTTTGTTCCTTGCGGTAGCGGGAAAGGAAAGGGACGGTGGCGCCTTCGGCGAGGAGTTTGGCCGTGGTCGTAACAGAGGAAAGGGAGATGCCGGTTTCCCGCGCAATGGCTTCGAGGTGACTCATGAGGGTGTTGGGTTTAATCGACGCAAGCGGCTTGGGCAAGAAATTGGAAGTTGGATCGTGAGATTTGGGGGATCATCCGGCGGCTTGCCAGTGCCATGAGAATAGGGCACTTAGACGCATGCGGATATTCCAGGACGAGATTTATCAGAAGGGTGAAAAGTTGATTCGGATCGTGCGGTTGGATCGGTATGAGGTCGAATTCAAGGAGACGATCGGTGATCCGAAAGGGCCTGGGGATCAAACGGTTCTCTCAAAAAAGGAGTTTTGCAGGTTGATTCGTGGCATGGAGCGGGTGTTTCCGGTGAAACAGGCGTGATCGGGGTGGAGTGGTTTTAGGCAAGGGCATGATCGAGTCGAAGCACAGCGATTCTGCAGGCATCTCGGAGGTGTCGTCCTTGCCGAGTTTGGGGGAGGCCCTGCGGTTCTGGGTGAAACTTGGCTGGATCAGTTTCGGGGGGCCGGCGGGTCAGATCGCCATCATGCATCGGGAGATCGTCGAGAGGCGGCGCTGGGTGTCAGAGGATCATTTTCTGCATGCGCTGAATTTCTGCATGATGTTGCCTGGGCCTGAGGCGCAGCAGTTAGCGACCTATCTCGGGTGGCGGCTGCATGGTGCGCGCGGTGGGATCGCGGCGGGAGCGCTGTTTGTGCTGCCATCGGTTTTTATTCTGTTAGGGCTGAGTTGGTTTTACATGGCCCAAGGTGGGGTTTCATGGGTCAGTGGGATTTTTGAGGGTTTCATCCCGGCGGTCATGGCACTCGTGGCGGCTTCCGTCGTGCGGATAGGTCGGAAGGCATTGAGGACGCAATGCCTGTGGGCGCTGGCCGTGTTGGCGTTTTTGGCGATTTTTGCGTTTCATGTTTCCTTCATTGCGATTGTCCTAACAACGGCAGCGTTAGGATACCTAGGTGGTAGGTGGTGGCCGATGCAGTTTCAGGCGGGTGGTCGTCACGGCAAATCGATGGTTCACGAACTTCCGTGTGCGGTCTTGCGTCCGGCGGTCCGAGCGAGTTGGGCGCGTAGCGCTTGGGTGATTTCGGTCTGCTTGATTCTTTGGTGGGCTCCGGTGCTGGCGGCGGGAATTTTGTTAGGCTGGAATGGAATTCATTTAAAAGAGGGTCTGTTTTTCAGCAAGGCGGCCTTGGTTACGTTTGGTGGTGCTTACGCGGTGCTGCCCTACGTTTCCCAGATGGCGGTCGTCAAATTTGGTTGGCTAGGACAGGGGCAGATGATGACGGGACTTGGGCTTGCGGAGACCACGCCGGGGCCATTGATCATGGTGTTGCAATTCGTGGGGTTCGTGGCGGCATGGCAGCATCCCGGTGCGTTAGAGCCTGCATTTGCTGCGGTGTTAGGAGCGTTGATCACCACTTGGGTGACGTTTCTGCCCAGCTTTCTTTTTGTGTTCATGGGTGCTCCGCATGTCGAGCGCTTGGGTGAAATGCCAGCGTTGGCTGCGGCCCTAACAGGAATTACGGCCGGGGTAGTCGGCGTGATTCTCAATCTTGCCATTTGGTTTGCCTGGCATGCGCTCTGGCCGAGTGGCGGGCATTTCGACTACCGTGTCGCCGTGATGGCGGTCGGGGCATGGGTCGCGTTGGAGCGTTTCAAATGGGGCGTCGTGCCGGTTCTAGCAGCATGCGCGTTGCTTGGAGTGATTTGGAAGATCTGGCTTTTTTGAAATATCGGTTAGGTCGCCTCCGCTTCCCAAGCGCGTTTCAGCGAGGGGCCGAGTGGGCTATCCAGTGCGTGCAACCAGTGGTCGTGGTTGTGGATGACGGGGAGTTCTGGGAGGATGCGATGGGGGAGGTCGGGTGAGCTTTCGACGGCATGGGCACGGAAGTATTCGTCACCGTTGGTTGCAGGCCCGATCACCTGGTGGGCGGAGCGGCCGATGCCGAGCAAGGCGGTGTGGACCCAGCGTGCGCCGAGCCACGGGCAGAGGATTTCCCCAGCCGCATGGACGGAAAAACCCGCCGAGTCCCCGCCGAAGTCGATTTCCCAGCCATCTGTGCGGAAAATGCTGCCATCGGCTTGCCAGCGCTCCGACAGGCGGGGGAGTAGCCAGAATCGGACTGCTTCGTCGGCGTCTGCGGGAGTCACCGCCAGCCGGATGCGCGTGTCGGTTAGGCCGCGCAGTTGTTGGAGAGTGGTCACCGCGATCGACCGGTAGCGTCGAGCGGCTTCGTCTGGGCCGTGGTCTTTGGCCATTTGTGGGAGGACCTGACCGGGCAGGGGTTCTTGGATGTTTAGCGTCAGCAATCGCACGCGGGAGTCTGGTCTGGTTTGGGTGCCGGGTCAAAGCCGGGATTGGTTGAGAAACCTTGATTTTTCAGGCATGAAAACAATCTTGATCCCGAGAGGCGGAAAGGGGATGCTTCGCTTCATCAGATCCGATGGCAGTTAAGGACAACAAAAAGAGGGGAGAAGTCCCTGAACCGGCGCGGTGGTCGAGTGAGATCATTGGCATCGCATGGATTGTTTCCGGATTGGTGTTGATTTTATCGGTGGTGAAATACAGTCCAGCGGATTTGCCGCGCTGGGGCATCTTGGGTGCATTCGCGGGCCCTGCTGGGGTGAGGAGTGAGAACTTGATCGGACCGGTGGGTGGATTTCTTGGGTTTTCGCAAATTTTTCTATTCGGTGCGGCTGGCTTGCTCATTCCGGTCGGCTTCATTTGGTTTGGTGTGTCGAAACTCGCGTTTGAGCGACGAATTTGGCCGACCGTGGTGGTGGGGTTTTGCATCATGTTGTTGATGGCATCGGCATGGTTGGATGCGGCAGATGTTTTTTTCAATGCTTGGGCAAAGCGTTGTCTCCTGAGTGATCCTGGACCGGGGCCGGGCGGTGTGATCGGCGACGGATTGGGTGGATTTTTCCTCGTGCGTACCGTCGGGCGTGCCGGAACGCTGCTGCTAACGAGTGCCGTTTATTTGGTGTCGTTGATTCTTCTCACGGGCCAGCAGCCGATTGCGTTTTCCAAAGTTTGCTATCGGTCCGCGCGGCGCATGATCCATGACTGGCAAGAAAGCCGCAGCGAAAGCGGGAAAATCGCTGCACGCGAGGCTGAAATGTCTGCGGAGCGAGAGCGCCAACGCGAACAACGGCGTAAAGACCGGGACGCAGGGAAAGCGGCTTCGGCCGCTGCAGCTCAGGAAGATCAGCAGGTGCTTCTGCCATTGCGTGACAACCCGACGCCTCAGATCATCGATGCCTCCCAACGGCGGCTCAGCGAACCCCATGTCGCAGGGACAAAGCCGTTTGAGCGCAAGAAGCCAGTAGGTCATCAGTTTCTCTCGGTCACGGGGTTTGAGAATTACGAACTTCCGGGATTTGACTTGCTCGACATCGATGAGTCGGTGGAAGCGCCTGAGGCCAACCGGGACGAGCTGCTGCAAACTCAGCGAACCATCATCGACACGCTTCAAGCGTTTGGAATCGAGGTCAGTGCGGGTGACATCACTCGTGGGCCGACGATCACTCGATACGAAATCTATCCGTCGACGGGCCTGCGAGTTTCTCGGATTTCACAGCTTGAGGCTGATCTTGCTCGTGCCACCTGTGCAGAGCGGATCAATATCCTAGCGCCGATCCCGGGCAAGGACACGGTCGGCATCGAGATTGCGAACTCGCAGAAAGTCGCGGTGCCACTTCACGAGTTGCTGCACGATCCTGAGTTCCGATCTGCCAAGAAGAAAATTCCGCTCGCGCTTGGCAAGGATGTTTACGGCAAAACCGTCATTGGAGATCTAGCAGCGATGCCTCACTGCCTGGTCGCTGGAGCTACTGGATCGGGCAAGTCGGTTTGTATCAACTCGATCATCGCTTCGATGTTGTTCAAGTTTGGACCAGATGAATTGCGCTTCATCATGGTCGATCCCAAGGTGGTCGAAATGCAAATGTACAATCGCCTACCACACTTGGTGGTTCCGGTGGTCACCGATCCGAAGAAAACCGTTGCGGCACTCAAATGGGTCGTCAACGAAATGGAAAAACGCTATCGGATCTTCGCCAAGGAAGGTGTGCGGAATTTTGATAGTTTCAACACCCGAACACGCCCCGAAAAAGCCGATGTTGCACCCGTGGAAGAGGAAGTCGTCGAGCTTGAAGACCCGGCCGACGATGAGACGATTGAGTCGATCGCACTCGCCCTTGAGTCTGGAGAACTCGGTCCCGAGGCTGAGCTTGAAGAGGAGGAGATTTTCGAGGAGAAAATTCCAGATCGTTTTCCATACATCGTGGTTCTAATTGATGAGCTTGCGGACCTCATGCAGACCGCCCCGGCAGATGTGGAAATGTGCATTGCGAGAATTGCGCAGAAGGCACGTGCGGCCGGCATCCACTTGATCATCGCGACGCAGACCCCGCGTGCCGATGTGGTTACCGGCATCATCAAGGCCAACATTCCGTGCCGGATTGCCTTCCAAGTTTCCTCAGCTCTCGACTCCCGCGTGATTCTTGACACCAAGGGTGCTGACAAGCTCGTGGGTAAAGGCGACATGCTTTATTTACCGCCGGGTTCGGCAAAACTGGAACGCGCTCAAGGTGCCTACGTCACCGATGCGGAAATTGAGCGCATCATCGACCACTGTGCAAAACAGGGTAAGCCGAAATTTGAAGCTGACATCCAAGCATCGATCCATAGCGAATCCGATGAGGATGGTGACGATGATGTTTCACAAGCGGACGAGGATCTCATTATGAAGTGCATTGAGGTGGTGCGCCAAGAACAGAAGGCGAGCACCTCGCTGCTTCAGCGGCGCTTGCGTCTAGGCTACACTCGTGCGGCACGAATGGTTGATATCCTCGAGCAGCGCGGAATCGTTGGGCCGGGCGAGGGTGCCAAGGCTCGCGAGGTTTTCCTGAAGTAAACTTTCAGGAATCAGAGTGGTGCTTTCATTGCCTAGATGAAGTGGCGCTCGATCATTCGTGATAGACGTCGAATTGATAGATCGACCAGTGGTATTTGCTGCTAGAACCGGTTTGGGTGATACGGATGTGGCGTGCGTGTTGCTTGGGGAAATGGATGGCAGTGATGCCTAACTGACCTGAACCAATGGCGACCGGCTCGCTCCAACTCTTGCTATCATTGGAGACGGTGACAGAATAACCGACGGGCGAATCCCAGAGTGCCCATGTGTTGTCGAGGGTGATGGAGCTGAATTCACGAGCTTCTTGCATGTCGATCTGGAACCATTGCCCGGGGTGCTGGGTGCTTGTCATGTCGCGCCAACCCGTCCAATGGTCGCCGTCGAGCGCATTGGCTGAGGACACATCAATCGGGATTTTCGCGCTGCTCATGAAGAATGTCCCTCCATCGACCGAGGCCGAGGCGGTCCACGATTTCGAGTCGTGTTTCAATTCTTTTGATGGCAGGGGGACGATGTCTTTCTTCGGAGATGACATCGGCAATTCTCCGTGTCCGGTGAAGGTCCATGTGCCCGGGGCGGCATTGAATTTGAGGTGCTCGGAGTCTTCTCCTGCCCACGTGATGCCCGACACCGCATCGTGAAAAGTTCCATCCCAGATGGTTACGCCGTTGGCGGTGATCCGATCCAATCGGGTGAACGAGCTCCTTGGGAATCCTATAATCCCTGTGGTGCCCACGGGTGATGTTAGAGTTAGATTATATTCAGAAGCAGTCTTTTTTAGTCCCACGTCGACGTTCCCTTTGATGGTTGGAACCGTGACCTTGAGGGTGTGGAGAAATGCTTCCTTGGGAAAGACATGGTAGGTCTCCCAGCCGGGCGACTCCGGCGAAACTCCGGCGATGGTTTGCGACAGAAGAATCACTGGAGGATTCCACCCGTGGTTGAGCGATGAGCCTTCGTCAAATGCATCGATGCGTGAGGCCCACCAGCGGTCGTAGTGTTCCCACAGCGTCGTGAAGCTAGCAGGAATCATGGTCCGGTAGCGTTCCTGCATTCGCATCAGTGCGTATTCCTGCTTGCCCATGGTGCAAAGGGCTTCAAACACCCAGCGGTCAAAAAAGCAACTCGCATAGGTTTTTTTCGTGAGTACATTCTGATAGATTGCTGGCCACTTCGCGCGGTCGGCAAGGCCCACATTGACGGCCATGGCGTTCGCACGGTCGTCAGGCTCTTTGACCTGAGATGACATGTAGTAACCGACTTTCCAGTATTTTTCATCGAAGCTTTTGCGAATCCCTTCCAGCTTGGTGTCGATGGTTTTTAGGTCTGAGTCGTGGCCGGTTGCGATGGCCATTTTACGCAGGGTGCCGAGGCAGTTGTAATAGAAGCAGGTTTCGAGCACCGCCGTGTCCTTATTTTCCTTGCCCCAATCGAACCAAGTGCGCGGGTTTCCAAACTGGTAGGTTTCAAAGAGAAACGTCTTGGTGGGTTCATAAATAGCCCGCATCGAATCGAGATCCCCCGTTTGCAGATAATAGAACCAGAGCCCATAGTCGCCAAGGAACTCAAGGTGTTGCCCGGGATAAAATTTAGGCTCAAGTTTTCTTCTAACCAACTCCTTGCATAACCGATGTGATTTGGAGTCGAAGATGTAAAAGCATTCGTTCAACTCCGGTGTTCCGTCGCCCCAAAATCCAACGCGCTCCCGGTCAGGACAGTCATAGAAATGGTCTCGCATGCAAATGTAAGCGGTCCGCGCGGCCTTCTTCCAAAGGATGTTGTAGTCATTGTCATTGCATTCGAATGACCCAACAAAGCGAGTGTCATATCCAGTTTCTCGGTATTTCACCGAGAGAACCTTGACGCCTGCAGGAATCGTATAGATGGCACCCTCACCACTCACCCAGTTTTTGGCCTCGTAGGATTGTTTGCCAGTTTGCGTGGTATAACTTTCGGTTTCGGTTAGGAAAAGAACCAGTGGGTTGGAGGAATTGAAGTTGATGACCTTGCCTGCTTCGGAATCGAGTTCGATCGATGGTTGAAAGTGACAATTGTAGGGCATGGTGCACACGAGCTTCCAAGGCTTGTCCTCAACGTGTGGAAGGTCTTTGGAAGTGCGGAGGTAATCGTTCTGACCGTAGTCAAGGATTCCAGGAGATTGAGTCGTGGTAGACTCGGCGCCTGTTAGAGTGGCGAGCGTGCAGGTGATCAGGAAAGAAATACGGAAGATCATTTGAAAATGGGGGTTTGGCAGTGAATCAGTTTGAGGATCATTTCCCAGCGGTGAGCGGGACTTCGCAGAAGGTGAGAGCGGCGATGCCATTTTCACCGCGCAACAACGTGCGTTGGCTCCATGAATTCCCGTCGATGTAGGTGATATTTTGTGCAGCAGAGGTGGCCTTGAGCTTG
>JAPJNB010000088.1 GCA_026461385.1 Akkermansiaceae bacterium | reverse complement strand
TCGGATAGACGTGCCGATGTGTTGCCTTCGCCTAGAATTGCCAATCTCCGATCTTCACGCCCTAACTGATGTGAAAGGTCGATGAGGCGGGCGAGGGGATTTGGCTGAGACGCATGAGATGCCGATGGTTGCATGAATGGCTGAGAATGGGGGTGAGCGGATGGTTAAGACTGCATGGCAACGGCAGATGAAGCCGCGGGTGCGCGGTGAGGTGCCAATGCGGGTGACTTTGCTGGAACCTCGAGCATCCGCAAAGCAAAAAGTCTTGCTGCGGGATTGGTGTTCAACCGGTTGAGAAGTTCAACCTGGCAGACCCTCCACAGGCCTTTGCCCTCAGCTCGCTCCGCGGCCGCTGGAACTGGCCCCCAAGGACGGCTCCAACCTCCATCGCCACTGAGGAGAATGGGTGTCCAGCCCTCCGCTTCTAACACGGTGTTTAAAATCGGAGAAGCACAGCCTTTTTCCTCATCAAACCAGAATTTGAAATCCTCTCGACCGAACCCTTCAACCACCGGATGGCCTGAATCACACGATACAAAGTGACGTGGCCCCATGCCTGCAGGACTGACGACGATCGTCGCACTACCGAGTTGATAGGTCGCAGGCGGCAAGTTCAACAAGAGTGCGGTGGCCCCATCGCGAACGGCGCGATCAATCTCGGCCCGCGAGTGCTCGTACGCAGCGACGGCGGTGATGACGATCACATCGGCGTCAGCATGGTCGCCAGTGTAACGGGAAATGCCGAGGTCAATGAGGAGATCAGTTGCATTGGAATCGGCCCCATGGATTGCGATCTCGCACGAAGCGGATTGCGGTTGTGCGAAAGTCGTTAGGGAAATCTCGGTGTCGTGAAGGGCATCACCGCTGGCATCCACGAGGGTAGCGGCGACGATGATTTCTCCACGGTGTGGAACTTCGGGGACTTCAATCGATATCACCCCTTGAGAGGCAGGGGCACAACGGACGGGAGTTGCAGGCCATGATCCCGATGCGAGCGAGATGCCTTGATGAAAAACTTCATATTCTAACATGCAACCTGCGGGCACTTCATCGAGGTCATTTACGAGCCAAAGCTCCACGTCGATGCACTCGCCAGAAAACGCAGCGGTGCGATCCGTGCGGAGTGACAAAGCGAGTGGAGTTAGAACATCGCGATACGCGAACCAGGCACGTTTTGGAATGCGTTTGACGTCCATGATCGTCTTCATCCATCCCGCAGGCCATGCGTCGATGAACAAGTGGATCGCGAAGGTATTCATTCCAGGCAAGCGCCGGAATGACTCGGTCATCAAGCGGGTGATCCATTCCTGATGGCGTTGGCTCGCCTCAATCCAGTCGTCGGCGCTGTGAGGTGTCGGATACCATAGATAATGGAAATTCATCGACTGAGCTTTGATGATCGCTGCCGGTGTCCATGGCGCATCATCTCGCGTGGGTAGCCATTCCTTCGGATAGGATTCGGTCATCACGTCCATGGAATCCAGTCCCTCGGACCCGAACTCGCCGCAGCCATAGTGCCAACCGGATTTGACCGGCATCCAGTTTCCATGATGGAGGCTGCCAAGGTCGATGCCGTGGCCAATGTACCAACCGCAATAGCAGTGGTTGTCTTGCATGCCTTGCGGTGCGGGTGGATCATAGTCGCCATCGACACATTTGATGACGCGATCCGGATTCTCGCGACGGACAGCCTTGGATGCGACGTCGAAGAAAAGCTCCATTTCATCGCGCTCCATGAAGCGGTGCGGTTTGGCTCTAGCAGCAGGAAAGGGTTCGTTGATAAACGAAACGAGGATGCTTGATGGGTGGGAACGAACCAAGCGCTCCATGGCCGCAGACTGCCGCACGCACTCATGGAATTGATTGCGTCGAATGGAACCAAAGAGTGGCATGTCGGTTTGGAGCATCAGCCCCAAGCGGTCGCATGCTTCATAGACTTCACGCTGCACAGGGTGCTGGGTGAGGCGCAGGAAATTCATGTGCGTGAGCTTGGCGATGAGGATATCGTCATGCAATTGAGCGGTGTCGCCACGGAAGACGGCCATGTCGAGATTCCCCATCGTGTTGGCACCGCGGAGGCGGATTTCCCGGCCGTTGAGCCGGAATTTCCCTTTCGGCGTTGATTGTTCATCTTGCACAAAACTGCGCATGCCGAACTGGCGTTTGGTGGCATCGAGCACCACGCGCTCTGCGTCCACGAGGCGGACTTGTGCCTGATAGAGCCACGGCGTTTCGAGATCCCATTGCTTGGCGTCTTCGATCGGTAAAGTGACGCTGAGGTAGTTGACGCCGGGGCCCATCATCATCGGCTCCGACTCTGGCGTGCCGTGGTCAAGGTCGCCAAAACCACGAACCCAAAGGCCCGCGCCACGATGGAAATGCTCGTGGTGGACTTGAGCATTGAAATTCTGCCCATGAACCGAAACTAACAGACCGACTTCTTCCTGTGCGTTGGGTCCATAGTTGTGTACCTCGACTTGGATTTCCACGGCATCAAGTGAGGGGAGTGGTCTAACAAATAGATCGACGATGGCCAACCGCGCACGGGATTCGAAACGGACGCCCTGCCAGATGCCCATGCCCGGAGGGCAGTGGTGCCAACCTTCTTCGGGATCATCATAGCCGAGACCGGTCGCGGCATAAATTTTATCTCCATCGGTGTCGCCATCGGAAAACGCCTGACCCAACATGGTGAAATCGTTTTCAACACGAACGACGAGTACATTGCCACTGCGTTGAGCGACGCCTGTCGCATCGAATTCGAAGGCATCGAAAAACCCCTCATGGGCGCCCAGACAGACGCCGTTGAGGTAAACTTGGCAGCGGTAGTCGACCGCATCGAAGCAAAGGATCTGGCGGTCTTTGGAAAAGAGGGATTCCGGTAAATCAAATGCCGAGCGATACAGCGTGGAGGCTGGGCCAAGTGGTGGGCCATAGTGAGGAATGCGAACGTCTTCCCAGCTGCCGCCACCATTCAAAACTGCGAGAAATCCACCGCGGTCTTCTGGGGTCTCCACCCGCCATTGGAAGCGGTCCATCGGGTGGATGTCGCGGGTCACCGGAAGGCATGGTGCCTGATCGGCAAGGAATGGCTGCATTCGTTCGCGCAACGCGGCGAGGGCGGATTTCAATTCATCTTCGGTGCGGATCTTAGGTGCTACTGGACGCGGCGTTTGCCGTGCGCCCATCGTCAATGGAAGCTGCTCGAGGGGACGAGCAAGAAACGCAGGGATGGTCATCCCATCACGCTCGGTTTCAGAGCGTGCAGTGGCAATGGCAGCAAAGCGGTCAATGTTAGAAGGTTTTTCGTTCATTCAAGTCAAAAGGAAAATGGGTTAGGCCATTGCTTCGGTTACGCACTCGGCGGGGTATAGTGATGGTCGCCACCGAGTCGCATCCAATGACGGTAGAGGAAGATGCACATGATGAAGCCAAAGAGGGTACAAGTGCCGCACCAAACATAGATGTAGCGGTAGTCCTTGACGTATTCTAACAACTTCGCGCAAAGCACCGGTGCAAGGGCGACGCCCGCAAAGCCGAAGATTTGGTTCGCGGTAAAAAATTGACCATACTTTTCGCGCGGCAACAGGCGGGGGAGGATGGCAAGATAGGCACCCATGTACACCGCTTGGGCGATGAAATTGGTGATCAACCAGAAAACAAAAGTGGATTCATCGTGAACCCAAATAAAGTTCGCGAAAAAGGTGAGGCTCGAGAGCAACATGCCGATCATGCCAACGCGTAGCGGGTGGAAGCGGTCGACGAGTGGGCCCACGAGAAAAAAGACCGGAATTTGAACCAATGAACACCACCCACGAGCATCGCCGAACGCATCAAGGCTGAGCCCCAAGGTCGGTGCATAGCCTAGGTCTTGGCCCGGCTTGGTACCGAAAAAAACCAAGAAACTCCACAAAGGCACAATGGCGCTCCAGAAGAAGAAGGCCAACGAATACGACTTTAGATAAAAGCTGCTACTGAAGCAGTCGGTGAAATAGCCGCGGATCAAGTTGACAAACGATTGCCTTGGGGGTGGTTCTGGATATTCGCCCTCCTTCACCTTCCAAATGAGGAGAAAAAATGACACACCATAGAGCAGCGCAGAAACGGTATAGATCACCTCCGTGTGGGACTCGGATTGTCCAAACATGTATCGGTGAAACACAAAAGCCCCCAGTGCTCCCACCGCACGATAGCATCCAACAAATTTACCCATCACCCGCGCGGGGATCACATCGACAAACAAGAACTGATAGACCTGCATGATGTAGGTGTTTGCGATCACAAAAACCACCATGCATCCACCGAGCCAGCCGACTTTCACCGCAGACAGCGATTGGGCCCCAGTCAATCCGGCGAGGATCGTCGCTATCGGATTAGCGAAACCTAAACCCATGAGGGCGAATATCACCAACGGCGTGGTCCCTAACAAAAATGGTCGCCGCCGCCCAAGCTTGCTGCGGAATCGATCGCTATGAATCCCCACCACGGGGTTCAAGACGATTCCAAGAATCGCCGGTAGACTGCCCGTAATGAACCCAATCATGGTGTCGGACGCCGTCGCCCACCGCAACTGAAGCGGCACGAGCGAGGTCGGAAGCTGCTCCATGATCTGAAGGCAGAGATCACCTAGCAGCATCCAGAACATCACCGTCAGTAGCGATTTCTGCGTGTAGATCAGACTACCCACCGTGTACGCTCCAGCAGTCACGCCACTGGATGCGGATAACTCGGTTTTTTCGGGTGCGATCATGGGTTGGTTGAGGCGATGAAAGTGCACGTTGATAATGTAACGTGCAACGTGGAGAAATCCTGTTTCATTGATCGAATTGAGTCAATCAAACAATTTGATTGATCTTAAAATACGACAATGTAGCTTTTGCGCCATGAAGATGTCCCTCGATGATGTGGCCCGTGCAGCTGGCGTTTCCCGCGCCACGGTGTCTCGCGTGGTAAATGGAAGTGCGAGCGTTGATATCAAGACGGTTACGGCGGTCCGCGAGACTATGGATCGCATGGGCTACGTCCGCCCAGCCGTCCGGCCAGGGCCCAAGCCACGGCTAACCCACCCTTCACGCCTGCGGGTCGGAACCATCGCCCTCGTCATCATCGGCGGAAGCCGGAACCTCATGCAAGAGCCCACGATGGCGCTGGTCATCGACGAAATCCAAGTGGCTTGCCGAAAACGTCAGTTGAACTTGATGCTCGACCAAATGGACGATCCCGACCAAGTTCCGCTTTGCATTCAGAACCGCCAAGTTGACGGCGCCTTGATCATGGTTTCTGGCCGCCCGAGCAACCTCCGGGCTTGCATCCAAAAGGTTTCAAGCATCGTTCCCGCCGTGCATTTCTTCGCTCCCGGGCATCCCGTTTCCGGCGTGGATCACGTGAGCGTGAATGATGTGGCTTTGGGTTCTTTGGCGTTTCACACGCTCAAGGATGCCGGCTGCAAGTCGTTCGCGGTCATCACTCATCGCGACGAATTTCACGAAGCGCTCGTAGTCCGTGGCCGAGCGTTTTTGGATCGCGTGGCGGTCGAGGGCTCGATCGGACACTCGTATGTCTCCACTCTCAGTGGCAGTGATCCCACCCGGTTTTGGCCGGAACCGCTGACGGTTTGTGAGAATCCGGAGGCGGTGGCTTACCTTGTCCAAAAGGATCTTCCCGGCCCCGTGGGGGTGTTCATCACCCTCGAGACATTTGCGCGTCCCGTGCATGAGGCATTGGAGCAGTTAGGCTTGATTTCCAGCGGTGCAGTGAGGGTGATCGTCGCGGGATCAACGCCATATTATGTCGAAAATCTGTCGCCTGCTCCACAGCTGATCTCACTGGAATTGCCAGAGATTATCGGCATCGCGATCGAACGACTCATTCATCGGGCCGTCCACCTCCCTGCGGGGGTGCTGACCTTCCTGATCCCTCCGCGGCTGCTTCCCGCGAGCACAGAGTCTGTCTGAGTAAATTGCCGATTTGCCGATGACCCTCTGATCGGCAATTAGCGAGTCTCAATTTACACAAAAATTTTGACACACTCCTCCGTAATCGGCGCGTAGGCCTCCGTAATCGACGCGTAGGCCTCCGTAATCGTCGCTTAGGCC